>CALXFT010000036.1 GCA_944387635.1 uncultured Oscillospiraceae bacterium
AATAGAAAATAGCTGTATTGTGTTGCTACTGTACAGTTATTGGACTATAAGCTGAGCCTGCGCGAATAATTCAGGATCACTATTATTTATGTCGTCATAGATATAACCTTTTGCAGTAGCATCAAAGTCTTCTGCGTCTTCTGGGATAGTTGAGTTTCCAATACAATTTGTTTCTTCTAAATACTGTATGTTTTCCGGTAATTCATAGATGACGTACCCATCATGAGAATACAAGTTTCCTTCAAAGAATACCGTAACGGGTAATGCAGATCCAGGTGATTCCGAAGAATTGTCATTATTGAGAAAACAACTTGTATTACACCCAGTCAACACAAACAAAGATAATACCAAAGCAAAAATAACAGATAATGTAGACTTTCTCATACTCACACATTCAGTCTTATACATCCGTTGTTGCGAAGAGAGTTAATGTACGGCCCGTTGCAGTAATCTTTGCGGTTGTTGTCAGAGTAAATGTAAAACCTATGAAATCATGGGGCGCAATATAGAAGCTAGTTCCCACATTGGACGCAGATCCAGAATTAGATGTCGTTCCATTATAAGCGATTCCCTGATAACTTACAGTACGGTTGGAAGTTGCGTTTTCTGCATCACGAACGCCATCATCGGACCAGCCACCGCTCACAGATACCAAAATGTTGTTAACGCCCACAACATCGTTGCTTGTAATTGTGGCAGTAGCAGTCACTCCGTCTTTGGAACCATTCGCTGAATGGTTGTTATACGCTCTTGCAGTGTAAGTGATCACATATTCGACCCCATCGACACTTCTGGCATTTCCATGCTTCTGGATATCGACCTCAACAGCTAACACTTCCTCTACATTACCGGAAGAATCTGTAATCGTTGCATATGCGCAACTTTCCAGCTGTTCCTCCAACTCCTGTAGCATCATATCTTCATTTTCAGCGGCAAAGGCAACCGTCGAAAGAGAAAAAGTCATAACAATCGCAAGGATGAAAGCAAATATTCTTCTCATAGTTAATCTCCTTTCAAACGTTCATCTCTAGTGTTAATTACCAGTGTCAGCTAACCAATTCTACAATCAAATGACAAGTCTAAGCTAGTCAAATTATCTTCAGCGCATTGCCATCACCCCCTTTGCGATTTACAAGAGAGTACTTTTCTTCTTTTTCTGTTCAGTTCGAACTATTCAGTTCGTAGGGGACATCACAGATCACAATAGACTTGATATCCTCGCTTGGAATTGGGACATCGAATTCAGCGTAATAGCTTACATCAGTTTTCTTGTCACCCTCGGTCCAGTTACCGCCTCCGCCGCCATTAGTTAAGGCAAGCACTGTTCCATCTTTCATGATAAGGGACATTCTGAAATCTTTGAAAAATCCTTCAGTGGAATCAGGTTCATGAACCACCATATCTAAGTGGATGCCTACAGGGGAAAGCATTATATTCTTGATTGTGTACTTCTGCTCTCCATCGTCCGTAACATCAAGGTTTTTCACCGGTAGCTTCTCTGTCACATCAGGATAGCGGATCGTAAAGGTTAGCTCCCATTTCCCTGCGGCAACAATAGTATCTTCTTGTCCGTTCTCGATAATAAGGTTGGAGAAGGAAACAGTCACGATTCGGTCTAGTAGAATATCGTTGCGTCGCATTCTCTCATGGAAATGCGCTATGCTAGGATTCTCCTCATCAACTACCATGCGAGTGCCATAGCCGGATGCCCAGGCTTCGCTGCTTTGAAATTCGAGATTATCTGGTATTGGCTGGCCATCATCACGAGAGAGTGTGTAGGCGATCATAACACTATACCGGTCTCCGATAATAGCATCCACCGTTAAGGTATAGCCACCTACCGAAGTAGATGCACCGATTGGGACACCGATTTTATCAGTGATCTCTGTTTGCGCACCCCCAAATATCGGTGCCAGCAGGTTGCTTACAGTTCCATTAGCTGCTTCAGCAGATAATGCAACACTTAGAATCAAGACGAAGCAAGCTGCCAAGGAAATCCATTTACGGAATTCAAGTTTCCGCTTCTTACTGATACGTGCGGCATTTACTTTCTGAATAATATCATCATCAATTCTTCCAAGAGAATCAATCACAGCTGTTCTACTCATAAATCAATCCCTCTTTCACAAGATGTTCTTTCAGTTTTTTTCTCGTTCGGTATAGAAGACTTTTGACCTTGCTCGCCGTCATGCCGCAATAACCGGCAATGTTCTCAATCGAATCAAAGAAATAATATCTTCCCACAAATGCTATCTGAGCATCATCTGGAAGTGTGCGCACAAATCGATTGATCGAAGCATCAAGCAGTTTTACATTTAGAGTTTCTTCCGGTGTAATTCCATCAGAGAAACTATCGCCAAGTTCTTCGAAAGAAATGGCATATTCTGAAGCATAGCGTTTTACTGCTTGTTTCTTTCGAAATACATCAATTGAAATCTGCCGAACTATCTTTCCCAAATATGTTGATAAAACCTTGGGACGATTGGTAGGCATCGAATTCCATGCCGCTAAATATGTATCGTTTACACACTCCTTGCTATCCTCATAATCAGCAAGTATGTTATAGGCCACTTTGGATAAGTATGAACCGTATTTCTGCTCAGTCTCTCGAATTGCAGCCTCATTTCGTTCCCAATATAGATCTACAATCTGGTAATCCTGCATCAGCACACCTCCTTCTATCTTTGCTCATAAAGGTACCTCTACTATATATCCCGTAAAAAAAATTGTTTGGTTTCGTGATTTCTAAAATATAGCATAAAAAAGAAGTGGCTTGCAATAGGTATCAATAATCAGAATTAAAGTTAGCTGTGAGCAAATAATGTTCGCAGCTAACTTTTTTTATTTTCAGACTACACTTTTAGCTTACAAGTGAGCTTACAGGTGAAGGGATTATTTCCTTCACCTGTTTGTCTTTTATAGATGAGCGGGTTTGCACCTTATAAACAGCATACCCATTCATCAAACACATTCCTGTTGTTATTGTGATGAGCATGAGCTACTTTAGCAGCTGCGCCAGGATGTGTGAACAACCTTGTCCAGAACAGCATGAAACACAATCCACAGGGCTGTGAAATCTGTCTTTCTATTGCAGCATCAGAAAATCAACTTGTCTTGGCGGTTACAGATAACGGAACGGGTCTATCTGCGGAAAAGCTGCAAGAGCTAGAAAATAAGCCGCATTATATGGACAGTACAGATGAGCGGCTTGACTTGAGGCATGGGCTTGGGTTGCTGATTGTCCAACAAATCGCCGCAGCTCATAATGGCAGCTTCAAACTTACCAATGTTTCACCACAAGGATGTGAAGGCGTTTTAATATTCCCGTATATTAAATAAGCTCAAAATTAACGATTCATAAATAACTGCCGGGCGCAGGGCCAGCAGGCCGCCGCGTCCGGCGCTTTCTTATGGGCTGCCTTTCAGGATGACCCGGATCAGCGTGTTTTGCAAGCGGTGTTTCATGTACTCGTCCACCCGCACATGGGTCGAACCGTCCAGATCGTAGAGCGTCCAGCGGCCATCGCAGGCAGAAAATTGAACTGGTCTGGAACTTTATCGGAGAAATCAACCTGCCGGGGGACGATCAGACCGTGGAAAGGCAAAGAAAAGGCAGGGCGGCATGACCTTTCAGCCATGCCGCCCCGCGACAATCAAATTATTTCCTTATTGAAGCCTGTTTCGTATCTCTGTTTTCCCCGGCAGACAGCGAGACGCTCAATTCTCGCTTGCCAGAATTGCCTTGACAACTTCGTCCACCGCGTCGGTAGGCACCGTCTCCATCAGGCCGTTGTCATATGCCTGGGCCACTGCCGGATCGATGGGCAGCCGGGCCAGAATGGGAAGCTGGAACTGCCGTGCCACCTCGTCCAGATGACCCTCGCCGAAGACATGGATCTTCTTTCCGCAGTCAGGGCACAGAACATAGGAATAGTTCTCCACAAAGCCCAGCACCGGGACCTGCATCATCTGCGCCATTTTGACCGCCTTGGTCACGATCATAGACACCAGATCCTGAGGGCTGGTGACAATCACCACACCGTCCACAGGAAGGCTCTGGAAGACGGTCAGCGGCACGTCGCCGGTTCCGGGAGGCATATCCACAAACAGGCAGTCCACGTCTTCCCAGATGACATCCGTCCAGAACTGTTTCACCGCCCCGGCGATCACAGGACCGCGCCAGATCACAGGATCGGCGGGATTATCCAGCAGCAGATTGATGGACATGACCTGTATACCGCCCCGGGACAGGGCCGGATAGATCCCGTCTTCGCTGGCGCCCTGGCACTCCGTCACACCGAATGCGGTGGGGGCGGAAGGACCGGTGATATCCGCGTCCAGAATGCCGACCCGCTTCCCCTGCCGGGCCATGGCCACCGCCAGCATAGAGGTGACTGTGGACTTGCCCACGCCGCCCTTGCCGGAGACCACCGCAATGACCCGCTTTACCTTTGCCTTGGGATTGAGCTGTGCCAGGAGGCTCTCCTGCTTACGGTCGCCGCAGCTGGTGCTGCCGCAGCTGGAACAGTTGCCATTGCAAGAACTCATTTCTTTTCGCTCCTTAGTTGATTATTTCTTCGACATGCGAATCATTCCCCAGCAGGTGATCCTCTGGGATGTGGTTTGCTGTGAACGCTCCGCATTCACAATAAACTTTAAAACAAATGCCAGCATCCAGCCCCTTGCGGGGCAGCCGCTTCGGATGCGTGTCAAAACACAGCACCGAAGTCCTTCATGAATGGCGGCGTGCCGCGAAAGCGAATGGGTATTGATTCAGCAGTCCCTATTATAGACCTGCCGCGCGAAAGTGTCAACCTTTCCATGAAAAAATCAGCTCTGTGCCGCTTCCCACTGGGTCATCAGCTCCATCAGCGTCTCCTCGGCAGTCTCTTTCTGCGCCAGCAGACGGGTCAGCTCCTGATAGTCCGCGGCCGCCGCTTCGATTTTTTGATCCAGCTCCGCAATGGCCTGTTCCTGCTTTTCGATCTCCCGCTCCAGACGGCGGACAAGCTTTTCCGTATCCTTGCTCCCACCCTTGGGCTTCTCCTTCTTGGGCTTTGGCTGGGCAGGGAGCTGAGGTTTTGCCGCCGCTTCATGCTCCAGGATTGAGCGGTATTTCTGATACCCGCAGGGAAAATCCCGGATCTTTCCGTCTTCCAGCAGCCAGATCCGCTCGGCAAACTTTTCAATGAAATAGCGGTCGTGGGATACAAAAAGCAGCACGCCTTCAAACTCCTCAATGGCCGCCTCCACCCACTCCCGGGACGCGATGTCCAGGTGGTTGGTCGGTTCGTCCAGGATCAGCAGGTTGATCTTCTCATCCATCAGCATGCACAGCCGGAGCCGGGACTGCTCGCCGCCTGAAAGATTGCCCACAGTCTTGAATACGTCCTCGCCCTGGAACATAAACGCGCCCAAACGGTCCCGGGCAGTCTGGGGCGTACAATTCTTTTCATAGAGCATGGTGTCGTACAGAGTCCGCTCCGGGTGGTCAAAGTGGATGATCTGGGGCAGATACCCCCACTTCACCGTGGGACCGAATTGGATTTTCCCTTGGCAGTCCTCTTCGCCCAGCAGACACTTGATAAAAGTGGACTTCCCGGTGCCGTTGTCTCCCAGCAGGGCGATCCGTTCCCCGCCCTCCACGCTTAAGTTCACATCGGAAAACAGAGTCCGGCTGTCAAAGGCCTTGCTGACGTTCTTCATCTTGAACACCACATCGCCGGAAAACTCCTTTTCCCCAAATGTGGCTTTCATGGTTCGCTCTTTTTTGGGCTTCTCCGTTTTCCGTATCCGCGCCATGCGGTGCTGAATGGACATGGCCCGGCGGTAAAGGGTCCGGTTGTTGATGCCCCAGCCCTTCATCCGTTCTACCGTATACCCCAGCTGCTTCAGCTTGGCCTGTTCCTGCTCGTATTGCTTCATCTGCAGGTCAAACCGCGCCTGCTTTTCATCCATATAGAATGAGTAGTTGCCGGAATAGAATTCCGCATGGCCTTCGGTGATCTCAATGACCCGGTCCGCCACCTGGTCGATGAAATAACGGTCGTGAGAAATGGTCAGCACAGTCCCCTTGAACGCGTTGATATACTGCTCCAGCCATTCCACGCTGTTCAGGTCCAGGTGGTTGGTCGGCTCGTCCAGGAGGAGAATGTCTGTTTTCTCCAGCAGAAGCCTTGCCAGATTCACCCGGGTCTTCTCTCCGCCGGAGAGGCTGGCAAAGTCCTGGCTCCGCTGGGCGGCGGTGATGCCCAGACCGTTGCAGATCTTGTCCACATCCACGTCCATTTCATACCCGCCGCCGCTCTGAAAGGCATTGGCCAGGGTGTCGTACTGACGCAGCTGTTCCTGGGTTGCCCCTTTGGCCATCTGGCACTCCAACAGCTCCATTTTCCGCAGGATCGCCGTCAACTGCGCATAGGCAGAGCGCAGTACATCCTCCACCGTAAATTCTTCCGGAAATTTGGGGATCTGAGAGATCAGTCCCAGCCGCTTGCCGGGATTGACGTAAACCTCTCCGCCGTCATAGTCCATCTGGCCCGTGAGAATGTTGAACAGGGTGGTCTTCCCACAGCCGTTTCGTCCCAGAATGGCCACACATTCCCCCTCCTGGATCTCAAAGCTCAGGCCGTCCAGAAGGTTTTCCCCGATTACAAAAAATTTCGTTAAGTCCTTTACCTGTATATCAACCATGTTCCAACTCCAATGCCCGCACTTCGGAAGCCAGTTCCTCCGGCGTGTACAGCAGATCCAACGCCTGAACCATGGCGTTGGCGCTTAAATTCTCCGGTAAGTTCAAATGTTTCAGCAGCATCCGGCGCTTTTGCGCCGCATTCGCGCCGCCGGACAGCCCCAGAGCCATGAGATCCTGCTTGGTGACGCCCTTTCCGCGGACGTCATCGGCGTCTTCGAAAGTCGCGCCGGCACGCATCAATGCCTGAAGAAGGACCTCCCGGGACATTCCCTCAACCCCAAGCTTTCCTTCCTTTCCGGGAGAAGCCTTCCGTCTCTCCTTCCCCATAACATCGGGGATATAGGCATGCTTTAAATACTGTGCCGGGATGGCGCTTTTGATGTGATTGCGGATCACAAGGCCCGCGCCGTCGGAGTCCGTAAATACGATCAGTCCCCGGCGCTGGGCCACCTGACGCAGAAGCCGCATTTGCGCCTGATCCTTGAAAATTCCAAAGCCCTTGGTCTCCAGGATTGCCGCGTCCAGGATCTGGCTAAGGGTATTCTTATCATAGCGTCCCTCTACCAAAATGGCTTCTTTGATCCGAACCTTATCCACTCCGCGCCTCCTGTGCCAGCTGAAGCAGCAACAGCTCCAGAAGCCGCTGACTTCCGTCGTAGGATGTCTTGATCTTATAATCGGTCTCCACAATCAGCTGGGACGCCTTTTCGCAAAAAGCCGAGGAAAACCGCCGGGCCGATTCCATGGTTTTCCTGGCCGGATAGTCCGGCAGGCCGCAGAGCTTCTGCAAATCCGAGGCGTTTTTTCCGTGATCGAGAAGGGTCCTGGCGGCGGCGATCCGCCTGAACTGGGCGCCTACCGCTCCCAGGATCGCCAGGGGTTCCTGCTGCATTTTCAGCAGCTGCTGAAGCTTTTCCAAGGCCTGAGCGTACTTTCCGGCGCTGAGCAGGTCCGTCATCTGGAATACCACGGCGTCCAGCACCGGCTCCGTCACCGCGTCGATATCGGCTTTGCAGATCTCATCGGAACCGGAATAGGCGCTGATCTTTTCAATCTCCCCAATCAGCGTGGTCATGCCGCCCCCGGTAATGTCGATCAGATAAAGACACAGCTCTGTGGAGATTCGTTTTTGCCGGGCCGCGAAATGCCGCGTGACCCAGGCGCACAGATCCCGCTGGTTTTGCTTGGCGAATTCCACCACAGTTCCATTGGCTTCAATGGCGGCCCAGAGCTTTTTCAGGCGTTTGTCCGGCTTCCAGTCTGTGGTGATATAGGTAAAGATCACAGTGCAGTATTCCGGAATATCGGCCAGGACCTCAGCCATTTTGTTCCGATCGCCCTCATTGAGCTTAAACAGATCAATGTCATCTACTTCGATCAAAGTGGCATCGGCCATCATGGGCAGATTCTCTACAGAGTCCAGAAAGGTCCGCAGGTCAAAGGTCTCCTGGGTCAGCCGATGGAAGTTAAAGCATTCTGTCAGCGGGTCCAGCAGCTGTTTTTTCATCTGCCCCAGGTAATGATGCAGCAGGAAGGTCTCCTCTCCATGGAAAATATAGAGCCTGCCCGGAGTCTTGTTCTTCAGCGACTGCTTCAGCTCCAGCAGCCCGGAATCCGCCGCAGGTTTTTTGGCCATGAGATCACCTCCTGATCAGTATTTCTCCGTTTTGGTCGGTTCGATAGACCTGACATCCGAATGCTTCCAGACGCCTCAGGGTTTCGGGAGCCGGGTGTCCATAGGGATTGTCTTCCCCCACGCTGATGCATACGATCTCAGGTCTTGCCTGACGAAGAAGCTCCTCGCATGTGGAATATTTCGAACCGTGATGACCGGCGATCAGCACATCCACATCCGGAACCACCCCTTGGGTCAGAAGGTCCCGCTCTCCGGAGGCAGACCGGTCACCGGTGATCAGTATATCACATTTTTCGGTATCAAACAAGATGCACAGACTGTTTTCGTTGTCGGTCTGCCCCGGCTTTGGGACAAAAACGGAAATGACCGTATCCAGGTAAGTCAGCTTCAGATCCCGGGTGGCGTAGACCACCTCCCCGTCGGTGCATTGGGCCAAGGGCGAATATTCCGCCGGAAGGATCAGAAGGCCCGTATCCACCCGGGTCAGCAGATTGGCCGCGCCTCCGGCGTGGTCCCGGTCCAGATGCGTCAGGATCAGACCGTCCAGCCGGGTGATCCCCTGACTGAGCAGCGTCTCCGCCGCGATATCCGCGGCCTCCTGTTCCCGATCACCGCCGCAATCGACCATATATGTTTTCCCGTAGTTCTGGATCAGCAGGCACTGTCCCTGTCCCACATCCAAAACCGTCAGACGCACGCTGTCCATCCGTGGCTCATTCCAGGAGGCCATCAGCGCCGCGCATAGTCCGAGCACACAGCAGCCCGTCAGTTTCCACGGGCTTTCCCTGCGCCAGATCAGGAAACAGATCAGCAGGGCGTATACAAAAATCAACCACGCCAAAATATACGGACTGCGCGTATATACCGCGGCCAGAGGAAGATCCGCCAGCGCCTTTGCCGTACTCAGCACAAAGCGAATCGGGAAAGACAAGACCGTCCCAAGCATCACGGCGGCTCCATGCCAGACCAGTTCGATCAGGCAAACGGCAATGAGGCCATAGAAAATGAAGCTGATGACCCAAAGCGTAAGCAGATTGGTCACCGGTCCGATCAGGCTGACCGTCCCGAAATAGCCTGCGCACAACGGAGTCGTAATCAGCATGGCGCCCAGAGTGACCGGCACCGAACCGGAAACCCGGCCGGCCAGGGCAGACTTCAGCGCCTTACCCTTTGTCTCCCCAAACAGGGACTGAATCCACCTTCGAATTCCCGGCGAAAACAGATAGATACCGGCCACGCTGCCTGCGGAAAGCTGAAGCCCGGCATTGGTGACAGAAAGCGGATTGGCCGCCAGGAGCACCAGCACCGCGAAGGCCAGAGCGGTGGGACCGTCGTAGTTCTTCTGGAACAGAGGCGCCAGGAGCATCAGCGCGCACATCAGGCAGGCCCGGCTGACAGAGGGCGTGAATCCCGCCGCGGCGGCAAAGAGAAGCAGCGCCGGAAATCCCAGCAGCGCCGTAAGGACCCGCTTCCTGGCGGTCAACGCGCTGATCATGGCAAACAAAATGGAAACATGGAGTCCGGAGACAGCCGCCACATGGCGAATCCCGCTGATCTTCAGATCCGTATCCGTTTCGTATCCCAGTTCCTCCGTGTCCCCCAGCAGAAGGGCCTGGGCAAAGGGGAAGGTGTCTTCCGGGAAGCAGGCGCGCAGGATCTGCTTGATTTGCCCGGCCATAATCTCCGGGATATCGATCCAGCTCTGTTTCCCCTCCTCGATCACCAGGTCCCCATCTTGGTACAGCAGCAGAAAGATCCCTTTCCCCTGGTGATATGTGGCCCCCTCCGCCGCGTCTTCCGTGGTCACCCGGAAGCGAAAGGGCGCGCTCACACGGTCTCCGGCCCCAAGGGATTTGTCTGTGTCCAGGTAGGCCCGGACCTGATAGGGCTTTCCTTCCAGCCGGATCCAACCGGAAGCCTGTACGCCATAGGTGGATTTTGTGCTTTCTTCGCTGATACGAACCGTGACGGTTTCCGTTGCGCCGTCCACAGCGGCAGGGGTATCCAGATAAGCCCACCGGTACAGAGCAAACCAGACAAATCCCACACCGCAGCCCACGGCCAGCACTGCCAGCCTGCGAAAAACCGAGTGCAGCGGACTCAGGAGCCCGCACAAAACTCCGGCCGAAAAGAAGATCAGAGAAAACAAAAGGAGGCCGTAAAGGGGCAAGTAAGCGCACAGGGCGCACGCCCCGGCAAAGCCCAGAGAAAACCACATCAATCTTCGCATGCTTCCCCCTCCCTAAACGCCAAGGAGCCTCGGAATCAATGGCCTTCGGCTGAATGCCGGATGGAAAGCCCCAGCCATGCAGTTCAAAAAGCGGGAAATACGTGCAGGATTCCTCCGCCTTTTGAACGTTCGGCTGTGCCAAAATCTCCCGGCATCCGCGCCTGCCGCTTGCATCGGAGCTTCCCTGACCAAACGGCAAAAGGGCACCGCAGGTGCAGCGCCCTTTCCCCAGCTTACTGAATTTTCGAAGCGACAAAATCGTCCACAACAGCCAGGGCGTTGTCGATCCTGGTGACGTCCTTGCCGCCGCCCATGGCGCTGTCCGGCTTACCGCCGCCGCTGCCGCCGCAGGTGGTGCAGACCAGCTTCACCAGCTCACCGGCCTTGACGCCGGCGCCCACAGCCTCCTTGCCGCAGACAGCCAGGAAGGTAGGCTTGTCCCCGTTGATCGTGGCCAGAACCGCCACCACCTTGGAGTCCTTTTCCCGGAGCATATCGCCCATCTGGCGCAGCTTGCCGGTGTCGGCATTGGGAACCGTGGCTGTCAGAACCGGATAGCCGCCCACATTGTGGGCGCCGAACAGGAACCGGTCAACCTCACCGCTGGCCTCCTTGGCCTTGTAGCGCTCAATGGTACGGCGCAGCTCTTTCATCTCTTCCATCTGCGCCTGAATCCGGGCGCCCAGTTCAGCGGGCTTGGTCTTCATTTTCAATGCGGCTTCATACAGCATCTGCCGGGAATTCTCCATATTCTCCAGGCAGGCCTTTCCGGTGATGGCCTCGATCCGGCGGACACCGGACGCCACAGAACCGTCGCTTTCCAGTTCAAAGGGGCCAACCTTGGCCGTATTGTCCAGGTGTGTGCCGCCGCACAGCTCAATGGAATAGTTGCCCATATTGACGACACGTACCGTATCGCCGTACTTCTCACTGAACAGGGCGGTGGCGCCCATGGCTTTTGCTTCCTCCAGAGACATCTGCTTAATCTCAATGGGATATCCTTCCAGAATGGCGTTCTGAACCAGAGCGTTGACTTTGGTCAGCTCATCCGCGGTCAAGGCGGAATAGTGGGTAAAGTCAAAGCGCAGCCGGTCCGGCTCCACATAGGAACCGGCCTGGTGGACATGGTCGCCCAGGACGCTTTGAAGGGCCTTCTGCAGCAGGTGGGTGGCAGAGTGGGCGCGCATAATGGCCTTACGACGCTCTACATCAATGGCGGCACATACCCGGTCCTCCACCTTCATGGAGCCGCGGGTCATTTTGCCGTAGTGCAGGTACTTGCCGCCCTTGTCTTTCTGAACGTTGGTCACCTGGAACTGGCTGTCTCCGGCCAGCAGGACGCCGTGGTCGGCCACCTGACCGCCCATTTCCGCGTAGAAGGGGGTCTTGTCCAGGACAATGATGCCGCTTTCGCCGCCGGCCATAGAGCCGGAGAGCTCATCGCCTACGCAGACCGCCAGGATCTTGGCCTCGCAGTTGTTCTCGGTATAGCCGACAAAGGTGGTGGGGGTGTTGTCCAGGCCCAGATCGATTCCGGCCCAGGCCAGATCTCCCAGCGCCTTCCGAGCCTCCCGGGCGCGGACCTTCTGCTCCTGCATCAGCTTGGCAAAGCCCTCCTGATCCAGGGTCATGTCCTCGTCGGCCACCATTTCCAGAGTCAGGTCAATGGGGAATCCATAGGTATCATAGAGCTTGAAGGCGTCGGCACCGGAGAACTCCGTCTCGCCCTTGGCCTTGTGCTCTGCCAGCATGTTGGAGAAAATCGCCATGCCGCCGTCGATGGTGCGGGCAAAGTTCTCCTCCTCCACCTTCACGACCTTGGTGATATAGTCCTTGCGCTCCCGCAGGTAGGTGTAGTGGACTTCATTTTCCCGGACCACCGTCTCCACCACCTGATACAGGAAGGGATGATTCACGCCCAGAAGCTTGCCGTGGCGGGCAGCCCGCCGCAGCAGGCGGCGCAGGACATAGCCCCGGCCTTCGTTGCTGGGCAGTACGCCGTCAGCGATCATGAAGGTGGAGGCCCGGATATGATCGGTGATGACCCGCAGGCTCACATCCATCTTCACGCTCTGTCCGTAGGAAGCGCCGGTCAGCTCCGTCACCCGGTTGGTGATGTTCATGACGGTATCCACTTCGAACAGGGAGTTTACGTCCTGGCAGACAACGGCCAGACGCTCCAGGCCCATGCCGGTGTCAATGTTCTTTTGGGCAAGTTCGGTGTAATTGCCGCTGCCGTCGTTGTTGAACTGGGAGAAGACGTTGTTCCACACTTCCATGTAGCGGTCGCAATCGCAGCCCACGGTGCAGCCGGGCTTGCCGCAGCCATACTTCTCGCCGCGGTCGTAATAGATCTCAGAGCAGGGGCCGCAGGGGCCGGAGCCGTGCTCCCAGAAGTTGTCTTCCTTGCCGAAGCGGTAGATCCGGTCCGCGGGCACCCCCACTTCCTTGTTCCAGATCTCGAAGGCCTCTTCGTCGTCCTGATAGATAGACGGATACAGCCGGTTTTCCTCCAGGCCCACCACCTTGGTCAGGAATTCCCAGCTCCAGGCAATGGCTTCCCGCTTAAAGTAGTCTCCGAAGGAGAAGTTGCCCAGCATCTCGAAATAGGTGCCGTGACGGGCCGTCTTGCCGATGTTTTCGATGTCGCCGGTACGGATGCACTTCTGGCAGGTGCATACCCGGTGCCGGGGAGGCTCCACCTCTCCGGTGAAGTAGGGTTTCATGGGCGCCATGCCGGAGTTGATCAGAAGCAGCGACGCGTCATTCTGCGGAATGAGGGAAAAGCTGGGCAGCCGAAGATGACCTTTGCTCTCAAAGAAGGAAAGGAACATCTCCCGCAGCTCGTTTACGCCGTAAGGCTTGGGTTCCATAGGAAATTACCTCCAAATAATAATGACAGATGGCAAAATAAATGCCGCCCCTGAACATAGGGGCGACATGAATCGCGGTACCACCCTAATTCGTCTGAAATCAGACATCTTAGACGCCCTGTAACGGGAGCCCCCGTCCCGGTCATCCCGGGCGACGCAGGAAGTGGCTTGCAAGGTCAGGCCGAGGGCTTTCACCGTTCCCCTCTCGCTTGGGACTTCACCCTTGCTTGGTTTCCGCAATGTCTTTACGTATCTCATGTATTTTACCACAAAGTTTGGAAAAGTCAATGACTTTCCTCCCTTTTTCTGAGATTTTTAGACAGCGGATCAAATGGGAAGGGCGTGTCCCGGTCCGGATTCAGAGGCCGGATGATCTGTTTTGCCACGGCCGGCAGCTTCGGAAGCTTTTCTCCCGGGAAGACGATCAGTTCCATTTCCAGGCCGAAAGGCCCCCGCTCCAGTCTGCAGTCCAGTATGCTGGTCCAGCTGTGCAGTTCCCGCGTCAGCCCCAGTATATCCGCATCCGCGTACAATCCGTCGCGCAGATCCAGCAGCCTGGCTCCGCTCCTCCCGCAGCCGCAAACACCGGTCTCCAGTCTGCCCGCCGTTCCCGTAGGAGAGCAAAACCACGGCGCGTCCTTGGGATACAGAAAAATCTCGCCCGCCGTTCCCGGCGGCAGTGTTCGCTCAGATCGGTCCAGAATCTTTACGCCATAGACTGCCTCGCGCAAATGGATCGTCCCAGGCGTATCACAGGAGAATCCGGCGATGATGCCGGAAGCGCCCAAGCCAAAGATCGCGTCCAGCCGGCAATCCAGTCCCCGGCAAATCCCATCCTTCAGCCAATCCGGGCAGTTGTATCCCACAGTGACAGCCTTGCGGATAAACAGCGGCGTTTCGTAGGCACGTTTCAGTTTGGCCAGTCCCAGAATCACCAGAGGCTCGCCGATGATCGCACTGGCCTTTCTCACGAAGGCCTGCCGCAGCAGGGTCCTCCAGCGGTAGTCGCCGCCAACGCTCAGCGGCAGCGCTCCGCATTGGGTCACCGCCTGCTCCAGTATGCGGCTCAGCATCCCGCTCTTGTCCCCCGGAACGCAAATCAGCACCCGGTCCTGAGACTCCAGTACAGATCCAAGCCGCTCCTTCAGATATTGGGCCGCGTCCTCAAGGGCATGCGGCTCTATACTTCCGGCCAAAATCCCCCGATATTGTGCGTCCTCCATTGCCTATGCCCCCATCGCGCGTATGCAGACATTATACACAATTATCAAAGAAACTTTCAAGAAAAATTTTTTATTTTTAACAAAATTTCAGCGGTAAAGAATCGCCTTTACCGCTGACAACACTGTTTCGAATCTATTGTTTCATATTTCGGCTTTCTGGGCCGCGCCGCGCCGTTGGGGAAGCTGGGACAGGATCACAGCCGTGAATACCATCGCGCAGCCAAGCAGTTCCCATTGGGTCATGGTCTCATGAAGCACCAGCCAGCCGCCCAGAGCCGCAAACACCGACTCCAAGCTCATGATCAGAGACGCGGAAGTGGGCTCCAGATGCTTTTGTCCCACGATCTGCAGGGTATACGCCACACCCATGGACAAAATGCCCGCGAAGCACAGGGGCATCCAGCAGTTGAGGATATTGGCCGCGTCTGCCTGCTCCGTCAATGCCGCGAAGGGGGCGGACAGGGCCGTGACCACAAGGCACTGAACGCAGTTTAGCCGCATGCCGTCCAGCTCTCCGGCAAACCGGTCAATGCACCGGATCTGCACAGCAAACGCCAAAGCGCAGCCCATAAGGAGCAGGTCTCCTGTATTGACGTCGGAAACCCCGAAGCAGCTCAAAAGGTACAGCCCCGCCACAGCCAGAGCCACGCTGAATACCGTAGTGCCGGAGGGCATCCGCTTCTCGAACAAGCCCAGAAGGGGGACGATTACGATATACATAGCCGTGATGAATCCGGCCTTTCCCGCCTCCGTATAGACCAGTCCCACCTGCTGAAGGCTTGCGGCCACAAACAGCGCGCTGCCGCACAGAAGGCCCACTTTCCACAGAGCGGGATCGGCCCACTTGGCCAGGGATTCCCGAAGGCCGCACTTCCCCATGTCAAATACCATGGAGCAAAGGAATAAGAAAACGACTGCCAACGCGCAGCGAATCGCCTGAAAGGTAAACGGACCGATCAGATCCATGCCGACGCTTTGGGCAATAAAGGCGAATCCCCAGATGGTTGTTCCCAGTAAGAGCGCAAGGCTTCCGCGAATTTGATTTTTCATTTTCATCACCGCTGGATACTCTACCACATTTCCCACGAATTGGCAAGTGCCGTTGCATTTTTCATGGCTGTGTGGTATCATAATGCAGAAACGGTTATGATACCTTTTTGTGCTTACGGAATTTGTGGGCGGAGGATTCCCGGCTCAGGTTCCGGCAAACGGCGTCATAAAGAAGTTGAAATCACCATGGAATACAGGAGGAATCACATGGAACAAATCAAGAAGATCCCCAACCGGGATGAGATCCCCCAGGCTGACAAATGGGCCATCGAGGATCTGTACGCCACCGATGCGGCATGGGAGCAGGACCTGTCTTCCCTGAGCCAGGATCAGGAGGTCCTTCAGTCCTTTGCCGGACGGCTGAACGAAAGCGGCGAAGTCCTGTTCGCCTATCTGGAGAAGATGGAGCAGGTCAATGTCAAGGCGGACCGGCTGGCCAACTACTGCATGCGCAAGTCCGACGAGGACACCCGGGACCCGGTATATCAAGCCATGTCCGGCAAGTTCATGGGCGTGATCGTCGGTCTCAGCGCCGCTACCAGCTTTGATACACCCCAGATTATGGCCATTGAGGACGACACCCTGGAAGCCTTTTATGCCGACTGTCCGCAGCTGGAGCGTTACCGCCGCTATCTGACCAATCTGCGCCGCCGGAAGGCGCACACCCTGTCCGCCGCAGAGGAAAAGCTTCTGGCCGCTGCCGGTGAGATGTCCCGCGCTCCGGACACCATCTACGGCGCCTTTGCCGACGCGGATCTGAAATTCCCCGACGCCGTGGACGCCCAGGGCAATGCCCATCCTCTGACCCAGGGGACCTTTGTCCAGCTGGAGGAGAGCGCCGACCGGGTGCTGCGCAAGAGTGCCTACGAAAACCTCTACCACGGTTTTGACGGCTATCGGAACACCGCCGCGGCGATTCTGAACGCGCAGAATAAACAGCTGAAGTTCTTTGCGGACGCCCGGCGCTACGGCAGCGCTTTGGAAGCTTCCCTGGACATGACCAATGTTCCCACATCCGTCTACGACAATTTGATCGAGGCGGTCCATCAGAATCTGGATAAAATGCACCGCTATGTCCGCCTACGCAAAAAGCTTTTGGGTGTGGACTCGCTTCACTTTTACGACGTATACACCCCGCTTCTGCCCGATGTGGACCGCCGCATTCCCTATGCCCAGGCCAAGCAGACGGTCTACGATGCCCTGGAACCCCTGGGTGAGGACTATCGGGCCATCCTCAAGGAGGGCTTTGAAAACCGCTGGATCGACGTCTACCAGAATGTGGGCAAACGCAGCGGCGCCTACTCCGCCGGCGCCAATGTCCACCCCTTTGTTCTTCTGAACTATACCGGCACCCTGGACAGCCAGTTCACGCTGGCCCACGAAATGGGCCATGCCCTGCACTCCTATCTGTCCAACAAGACCCAGAACCCCATCGACTCGGACTATGTGATCTTTGTCGCGGAAGTGGCCTCTACCTGCAACGAGGCTCTGCTTATGGAATACCTGCTCGGCAAGACCACAGACAGGAAAGAGCGGGCTTATCTGATCAACCACTTCCTGGACCAGTTCAAGGGTACTCTGTATCGACAGACCATGTTTGCCGAATTTGAGCGCAGCATCGGCCGCATGACCGCGGAAGGCCAGACCCTGACTGCCGATGTGCTGTGCCGGGAGTACAAGCGACTGAACGAACTGTATTACGGAGCGGATATGGTGGTGGACGACTGCATCGCCATGGAATGGGCGCGAATCCCCCACTTCTACTATAACTACTACGTTTTCCAGTACGCCACCGGATACTCCGCCGCCATTGCCCTGTCCCGCCGAATCCTCCGGGAAGGTGAGCCGGCTGTGAAGGACTACCTGCGCTTCCTGTCCGGCGGCTGCTCCAAGTCTCCCATCGACCTGCTGAAGGGCGCCGGTGTGGACATGACCAGCCCCGAGCCTGTGAACCAGGCCCTGGAGCTGTTCGGTCAGCTCCTGGACGAAATGGAAGAACTGACCGGGGTGTAAGCCGTGGCTGAGATCTTTCTGCCCACTCTTCACGCCTTTGCCATGAACAACATCTTCACCGGGTCTTGCGGAGCGTTTCGCTTCCGGGCAAAGCCCAATGTGGTCATGGCAACGGCGAAGGAAGTGGATTTTGAACAGAGCAGCATTCTGGTGGAGTATTGGCACGGCCCCTTCTGCTATGAGAAGAGCACAATGGAGGGGGAGGCCACTTTCCCCATGTCGGAGGAAGGACGGGAGGCCATGCTCCAATGGCTGACAGATAAAATCTAAAAAATTTTTTCCTTGATCCCGCCGGCAGAGTTGGGCGCTTTCTCCGACTCTGCCGGTCGTTGCGCCGTATTTCTGATCCGAAATGCCCCCACTGGCACTACCAAAGCCGTGGATGCTGTGCTATAATGATATAAATTGGAACAAAGAAGGAGACTTGATCCATGGCAAAAGAAAACAGCAAAACCTATTTATTCGAATCCATGCCCATCCCAAAGGCGGTGATGCAGTTGTCCCTGCCGGTTGTGGCCAGTTCCCTGGTCACAGTTGTCTATAATCTTGCCGACACCTTCTTCGTCGGCATGCTCAACGACCCGGTGCAGAACGCCGCCGTGACCTTGGCCTATCCCGTGATGCTGGCCTTCAACGCGGTCAACAACCTATTCGGTGTGGGTACCTCCAGCATGATGAGCCGCAGTCTGGGCAGCGGCGACCATGAGAAAGTACGCCTGTGCTCCGCTTTCGGTTTCTACGGCGCAGTATTCAGCGGCCTGATTTTCTCCCTGCTGTGCACTGTTTTCCAGAATCCTCTGCTGCGTCTCCTGGGCGCGGATGCGGAGACCTGGGACGCCACCTACGGCTACATGCTCTGGACCGTATTCTGCGGCGCCATGCCCGCGATTTTAAACGTGGTTCAGGGCCATATGGTGCGCAGTGAAGGCGCCGCCCTCCATGCCAGCATCGGCACTATGAGCGGATGCATCCTGAACATCATTCTCGACCCCATTTTCATCATGCCCTGGGGCCTGAACATGGGCGCCGCCGGCGCGGGCCTGGCCACTTTCCTCTCCAACTGCTTCGCCTGCAGCTATTTCCTGGTGCTCAGCCGGGTAAAGCGCGGGTCCACCTTTGTATGCATGGACATCCGGAAGCTTCGCCATGTGACCCGGGACGTGGCCATGGGCGTCTTCGGCGTCGGCGTTCCCGCCTCCATTCAGAACCTGCTGAACGTATTGGGGTCCACCATCCTCAACAACTTCACCGCCGCTTACGGTGCAACGGCCGTTGCCGCCATGGGTGTTGCCCAGAAGCTGAACATGATCCCCATGCAAATTGCCTTTGGTTTCTCTCAGGGCTTGATGCCCATGGTCAGCTACAACTACGCCAGCGGAAACCGCCAGAGAATGAAAAATTCCATTCTCTTTGCCCTTTCGGTCACCGTGCCCACCATGGCATTGGTCAGCGTTGGGTATTTCTTCGGCGCTCCCACCCTGGTCCGTCTGTTTATGGACAATCCGGAAATCGTGTCCTACGGTTCCCAATTCTTAAAGGTTATGTGCCTTGGCACCACCTTTATGATGATCGATTTTACGGTGGTGGGTGTCTTCCAGTCCCTCGGCATGGGAAAAAACGCGCTGATCTTCGCTATCTTGCGTAAGGTGGTTCTGGAGATCCCGCTCCTGTTCCTGATGAACGCGGTCTATCCCCTGTTCGGCCTCCCCTATGCCAGCCTGATCACCGAGATCGTTCTTGCCGCCGCGGCCGCGGTTATGCTCCGCCGGATCCTGCGGGCCAACCAATAATATTTCTCCATACCCGGTTCCGTCTCTTGGGGCCTGCAAGCAAATGAACACAGCCGCGGTTTCACCCAACGAAACCGCGGCTGTTTATCTTGTTGAAGAATCAGAGCAGCTTGCACATGGCCGCTTCACTCTGGGTCAGGCTTTCGATCAAGTCAGCTGCGTGCCTGGCCTTTTCCCTTTCAGCGTTGACAACGTTTTCCGGCGCCCGGGAGGTAAACTTCTCATTGCTGAGCTTGGCTTCCAGGCTGGCCAGATTCTTTTTGGCCTTCTCCAGTTCCTTTCGGATGCGCTCCAGCTCTTTGGCCGCGTCCACCAGCTGTCCCATGGGAATATACAGCTTGGCGTCGGCAGTGGCGCAGGTCACCATTCCGTCCAGGTTTTCCGGCTCCCGATCCAGCATGGTCACGGTATCCGCGTAAGCCAGTCGCTGGATGAAGCCCTCGCCTTCGGTAAAGACCTGGGGCTTGGAGGTCAGAACATACAGCGCCGCCTTCTTGCTGGGCGGAACATTCATCTCGCTGCGGCGGTTGCGAATGGCCCGGATGGCGTTCATCACAGACTCCATGTGGCTCTCTTCGCCCTGGAAGTTCAGTTCCTCCCGATACCGGGGCCACTTGGCCACGATCAGGGCCTGACCTTCGTGGGGCAGGCTCTGCCAGATCTCCTCGGTGATGAAGGGCATGAAGGGGTGCAGCAGGCGCAGGATCTGATCCAGAACGTATACCAGGACACCCAGTGCCGTCTGTTTCCGGTCCGTATCCTCACTGTAGAGCCGGGCCTTGGTCAGCTCAATATACCAGTCGCAGTAGGTGTCCCAAATGAAGTCGTAGATCTTCTGCACGGCAATGCCGAGTTCATACTTCTCCAGGTTCTCCGTAACTTCGGCAATCAAGGTATTCAGCTTGGAGAGGACCCACTTGTCGGCGATCTCCAGGCTCTCCAGGGCAGGCAGCCGGTTGACCGCGTTCTCCGGCAGGTTCATCATAACATAGCGGGAGGCGTTCCACAGCTTGTTTGCAAAGTTGCGCATGGCCTCACAGCGCTCCACATAGAAGCGCATGTCGTTTCCGGGCGAGTTGCCGGTGATCATATTCATCCGAAGCGCGTCGCAGCCATACTGATCGATCATCTCCAGAGGGTCGATGCCATTGCCAAGAGATTTGGACATCTTGCGGCCCTGGTTGTCCCGGACCAAGCCATGGATCAGAACCGTGTGGAAGGGCGTCTTCCCGGTGTGCTCGCATCCGGAGAAGATCATTCTTGCCACCCAGAAGAAGATGATGTCATAGCCGGTAACCAGCACATCCGTGGGGTAAAAGTAGTCCAGATCCTCGGTCTTTTCCGGCCAGCCCAGGGTCTCAAAGGGCCACAGGGCGGAGCTGAACCAGGTATCCAGCACATCGGGGTCCCGCTCAATGCCGGTGCTGCCGCACTTCTCACACCGGCACGGGTCCTCTCTGGACACGGTGATGTGTCCGCAGTCGGCGCAGGTCCACGCGGGGATCTGATGGCCCCACCAGAGCTGACGGGAGATGCACCAGTCCCGAACGTTTTCCATCCAGTTCAGATAGGTCTTGCTGAACCGCTCGGGGACGAACTTGGTCTTTCCTTCCTTGACGACGCGGATGGCTTCTTCCGCCAGAGGCTTCATCTTCACAAACCACTGGGCGGAGATAATGGGTTCCACATCCCGGTGGCAGCGGTAGCAGGTACCCACGTTGTGGCTGTAATCCTCCACCTTCACCAGATATCCCTGCTCCTCCAGGTCCGCTACGATCTGCTTGCGGGCATCGTAGCGGTCCATGCCACAGTACTTTCCGCCCAGCTCGTTGACCTTGCCGTTGTCATCCAGGACCCGGATGACCTCCAGGTTATGGCGCAGACCCACCTCGAAGTCGTTGGGGTCGTGAGCGGGAGTCATCTTCACGCAACCGGTGCCGAACTCCATTTCCGCGTAGTCGTCGGCAACCACGGGGATGGCCTTATTCATCAGAGGCAGGATCACATTCTTGCCCACAATGTCCCGGTAACGCGCATCATTGGGGTTGACACACACGCCGGTATCGCCCAGCATGGTCTCAGGCCGGGTAGTGGCAACCACCACTTCACCGCTGCCGTCGGCCAAAGGATAACGGATGTGCCACAGATGGCCGGGCTTGTCCACATACTCCACTTCCGCGTCGGACAGAGCCGTGACGCAGTGGGGACACCAGTTGATGATGCGGCTGCCCTTGTAGATCAGGCCTTTTTCATACAAAGAGACGAAAACCTCCCGAACCGCCCGGGAGCAGCCCTCATCCATGGTGAACCTGGCACGGTCCCAGTCGCAGGAGGCGCCCAGCTTCTTCTGCTGCTCCACAATCCGGTTGCCGTATTTGTGCTTCCAGTCCCAGACCCGCTCCAGGAACTTCTCCCGCCCCAGGTCGTATCGGGTCTTCCCTTCCTTGCGCAGCTCCTCTTCCACCTTGATCTGAGTGGCGATGCCCGCATGGTCCACGCCGGGAAGCCAAAGGGCGTTGTAACCCTGCATCCGTTTGAACCGGATCAGCGTATCCTGGAGCGTGGCATCCATGGCGTGGCCCATATGCAGCTGCCCGGTGACGTTGGGTGGGGGCATTACGATGGTAAAGGGCTTTCTATTCTCATCCTTGCTTGCATGGAAATAGCCGCCTTCCATCCACATATCGTAGATCCGGCTTTCCACTTGCTTAGGCTCATAGACCTTCGGCAATTCTCTGGCCATAGTAAACATCTCCTTAAAATAAAAATATCCCGAGAGCCAAGGCTCTCAGGACGAAAAATAACCATTTTCCGTGGTACCACCTGAATTCCCGGACGTCCGGGCGCTCAAAAAGCGATAACGGGCTTACCCGCGCTTCCCTACAGATCTGTTCAGGAAACAAGCTCCGAGGCGACCATCCGTTCCCTCCCCTATGCCCTTTCACCGGCCGGGCACTCTCTGCAAGGTCCGGAAACAGAACCTCCTCATCGACGCATTTATGCAAATAAGGGTATCACATTTTCTTCCTTCTGTCAACTGGAATCGGTGCTTCAAATGTAAAATAATGGTCAAATGTCCCGGCCATCCCTTGACAGAGAAACCGAATTCTCCTATAATACTATGCACCGAACTTTTGAATGCGAGTTGATCCCTATGAAACTGTCCCTTGTTGTCCCCTGCTATAACGAAGCGGAAAATGTGGCTCTTTTTCAGCAGGCTGTGATCGATGCCTTTGACGGCTGCGGCTATGACTATGAGATCGTTTTTATCAACGACGGAAGCCGGGATGCCACACTGCACAATCTGAAGAAGCTCTACGCCGCCCAGAAGTGTCCCGTTAAGGTGATCTCGTTCTCCCGTAACTTCGGAAAAGAATCCGGCTTGTACGCCGGTCTCCAGTATGCCTCCGGTTCTTACATTGCCCTGGTGGACGCGGATCTCCAGCAGCGTCCGGAGATTGTGCGGGACATGGTCCGGATTCTGGATGAACACCCGGAGTATGATGTGGTCGCCGCCTATCAGGACCGGCGAAACGAGGGAAAGGTCCTGTCATTTTTCAAAAAGTGCTTCTACTCCCTGATCAACACCCTGTCCGACGTGACCCTTCAGCCCGACGCCAGCGATTTCCGTACCTTCCGCAGAAGCGTCCGGGACAGCATTCTGGAGCTGGGAGAATATCACCGCTTCTCCAAGGGAATCTTCTCCTGGGTAGGCTATGACACATTCTTTATTCCCTACACCGCCTGTGAGCGGGCCTCCGGCACTTCGAAGTGGAGCTTCTGGAAGCTGATGGAGTACGCCATTGAAGGCATCATCGGCTTTTCCACGGCGCCGCTGCGGCTGTCCGCGGTCCTGGGCATGCTGGCCGGCGTTGCCGCCATCATCTACCTCATCTGGGTCATCGTGGAGAAGCTCGCCTTTGGCATCAGCGTACCGGGGTATGCGACCATCATCGTTCTGATCCTCGCCTTCGGCTCTTTGCAGCTGTTCTGCCTGGGGATCATTGGCGAATATGTGGGGCGAACCTTTGAGCAAAGCAAAAACCGTCCCATCTACATTCCCAAGGAAGTACTCAATTACGAAACCGATCAGCAAACCGAATGAACCAGAGGGCGTTGCCTCAAAATGATTTTCCGGAATCATAAGAGGCAACGCCTCTTTTTTGCGCGCAGCCTGTGAATAGCGTTTCCTTCTATTTTTATCCGAAAGGAAGCTCTGATGAAATCGGCATCAGCTCATGGCGATTTCATCAGAGCTTCTTTGTTTGCCCCCTTGACAAGTATGTCAGGTATGTATATAATGTACTTGTGCGATAAGTACATTACAGAACAAAGGAGGGGCGTTGTGGAAATCATCATAAGCAGCAATACGAGCAAGCCGATTTATGAGCAGATAACTTCACAGATAAAAGCCATGATTATGAGTGGTGAACTGAAAACCGGCGATCCCATTCCCTCTATGCGGGCGCTGGCAAAGTCCATTCATGTGAGTGTCATTACCGTTCAAAAAGCATATGAAGATTTGCAAAGGGACGGTTTTATTGAAACGACGGTGGGCCGTGGAAGTTTTGTGTCGGCACAGAATAAGGACTTTTATCAGGAAGAACGTCAGAGATTGGCTGAAGAGCATTTGCAGGAAGCCGCCGACATTGGGCGGACAAGCGGAATATCGTTGGAAAAGCTGATTGAATTGCTGACCATGTTTTATCAGGAGGATTGACTATGGACGCGATTTTGCGAGTTGACAACTTGACAAAGCAGTACCCCGATTTCACCTTAGACCATGTTTCTTTTTCGGTGCCAAAAGGAACGATCATGGGGCTGATTGGCGAAAATGGAGCCGGAAAAAGCACGACCATCAACGCCATTCTTGACCTGATCCATAAGGACGAGGGAACGGTCACTTTTTGGGGACAGGACTTGTCATCCTCAAAACAGCTCAAAGAAGACATCGGCGTGGTCTTTGACGACATCAACTTCTACGAAACGCTTACTCCTGCCAAAGTGGGGAAAATCGCCGGCTCTGCCTACAAGCAATGGGACGGGCATTTATTTCAGAACTATCTGAAACGCTTTCAGCTTCCCACGGATAAAGAAACTCAAACTTCGCACCCCTAAAAAACCAAACTTTTTAGCCGATTTTGCGAAATAAAAAAGCAGTACAGACCCAATGTATGGTATAATGTAATCACCACAAAACACCAAACACATACAAGGTGCATTCTGCGGCGACGAACGGCCGCTGGTGCGGTGACCAACGGCCGCTGTGCGGTGTCAGCGGCCAGGATATTTCAAAGGCTTTCCGGCGTCAATGGTAAAGGCTAAGGCCGGTGCTTACGCACCCCATTGACCCCAAAAATCCTTTGAAATCAAAAGTTTTCAAGCAGACCTAAGTGTAGGTCTGCTTGACTTACACAGCATTTTGGGGCGGCCGTTCAGGCGACGCACGATGGCCGTTCAGCTCCGCACCCGTGGCCGTTGACGACCGCCGTATGCACAAGGGGTCTGCACTATGAACAGTATAGCATTTGATGTCGAAAATGAAAAGCGTTTTTCTTCCAGAATCCAAATTTTTTTCAAACGATATCAGATCAGCAGCATTTTGAAGAAGAGCAACGCTTACAAAGAGCAGGGCGTTTCTGTTGTTTCGTTGATCCAGTATCTGTTCTGCCTTGTCTTCCGAAACCGGAGCATGTTTCTGGATATGCAGTCGGAGAAAGCACCGGGATTTCGGAAAGACACGGTGTATCGCCTGAAAAATTCTACCCATATTGACTGGAAACGCTTTACCACTCTGCT
>CALXFT010000037.1 GCA_944387635.1 uncultured Oscillospiraceae bacterium
GATGGGGGCAAAGCTTCCCCTTGGCTCCCGCTCTCAAAGCCGCCCTCCCCTGGACCCCTCCCGGCGCGCTTTTCGTTTGTGCCGGTGTTGCCTTAAGCGCCAAATCAGTGCGGTGCCTGTGTGCAGCGTAAGCATCCTGGCAGCTGCCCAGACGGGAGTCTGCATGGAAGGAACGGATATCCGCGCTTTCTGCTGCGCGAAGTCGATAAACATTTCAAGAAATATTATCAAAACTGTGTGTGGCGGGAGAGGAACTGCTTTGTCCGCTCCTGCGTCGGATGCTCGATGACCTGATGGGGATCGCCCTGTTCCACGATCATGCCGCCGTCCATGAAGATCACCTGATCCGATACGTCCCTGGCAAAGGCCATTTCGTGGGTGACGATGATCATGGTGGTGTTTTTCTGAGCCAGGTTCCGGATGACCCTCAGCACCTCGCCGGTCAGCTCCGGGTCCAGGGCGGAGGTGGGCTCGTCGAAGCACAGAATGTCCGGCTGCATGGCCAAGGCCCGGGCAATGGCCACCCGCTGCTGCTGACCGCCGGAGAGCTGATGGGGGTAGTGGTTCTCCCGGTCGGACAGCCCCATCTGGGCCAGCAGAGCCCGGCCAGCTTCGGTAATGGCGGCCTTGCTCTCGCCGCCGTGCTCCTTGGACATGAGTTCCCGGGCCAGAGTCACGTTCTGCAGGGCGGTGTACTGGGGAAAGAGGTTGAAGTTCTGAAACACCAGACCGAAGTGAAGCCGCTTTTTCCGGATCTCCTTCTCCAGCTGGGTGGACGGATCTGCCGCGTCAAAGATCACCTTCCCGGCTACGGAAATGACGCCTCTGTCCGGCTTCTCCAGGAAATTCAGGCACCGCAGCAGGGTGGTCTTGCCGCTGCCGGAGGAGCCGATGATGGACAGGGCCTGTCCTTTCTCCAGGGAAAAGCTGATGTCCTCCAGGACCTTGGTGTCGCCGAAGTGCTTTTCAATGTGTTTCACTTCCAGAATCGCCATATGACCGCCTCCTTACCGGAAATAGTCCAGCTTCTTTTCCAGCCAGCCGAAGAGAATGGTCAGCAGGCCGTTGAAGACCAGATAGAAAACCATGGTGTAGAACAGAGGCCAGATCAGCCCCTTTTTGATGTAGGACTCACCCATCCAGATGATCTCGTAGACGCTGATCACCCGCACCAGGGCCGTGTCCTTGACCAGGGTGATCCACTCGTTGCCCATGGGAGGGATGATGCGCTTGATTACCTGCAGCAGGGTGATCTTGAAGAAAATCTGGCTCTTTGTCATGCCCAGAACCTGACCGGCCTCATACTGGCCCCGGGAGACGGACTGGATGCCGCCCCGGTAGATCTCGGAGAAGTAGCAGGCGTAGTTGATGACAAAGGCCACCAGAGCGGCTGTGAACCGGGGCAGCAGAGGCAGGCCGAACATCAGCCCCGGACCGTAGAAGATGATCAGCACCTGCAGCAGCAGGGGTGACCCGCGGACGATCCAGACGAAGGTCTTAATGATCCAGCGCAGGGGGGCGAACCGGCTCATGGAGCCGAAGCAGATGATCAGCCCCAGAGGGAGGGAGAACAACAATGTCAGGGCAAACAGCTGAACCGTGGTTCCGAAGCCCTCCAGCAATGACAGGGTAACATCCATCAGCATAAGCAAACCTCTTTCTCGATAATGTGACATTGGAAGGCAGAGAACCCGGGTGAAGGGTCCTCTGCCTTGTGTTCATAAGGGGAAGAAGTTGGCCTTACTTTTCGATGACGGATTCCTGAACGCCGTAGGTTGCGGCCACTTCCATGACGGTGCCGGCATCATAGGCTTCCTTCCAGAAGGTGTTGAAAGCGTCAACCAGGTCGGAGTCCATCCGGAAGCCCACGCCGTACTCCTCGCTGTTGAGCTGGACGGTGTAGGTCAGTTCGGGGTAGCTGGTCCCTTCGCCGATCATGGCGCCGGCCATGAGCAGGTCAATGACACAGGCGTCGGAAGCGCCGGAGGCCACTTCCATCAGAGCCTTGGCCTGGGTGTCCGTGGCGGTGTAGGTCAGCCCCAGGGCGTCCAGCTGCTCGGCGCCGGCGGAGCCGTTTTCGGCGGCGAAGTTCAGACCGGACAGGGATTCGGTGGTCTGGTACTGGTCAGCCACTTCGGCGGGGACTACCACCACCTGGCCGTTGAGGCAGTAGGGCTCAGAGCAGCCCATGAGCTGCTTGACTTCCTCGGTCAGGGTCATGCCGTTCCAGACCACGTCGATGGCCTTGGTCTGCAGCTCCATGGCCTTGTTGTCCCAGTTGATCTCCACAAACTGGACCTCCACACCCAGATCTTCGGCAAAGGCTTTGGCCATGTCGGCGTCAAAGCCGATCCATTCGTCGCTGCCTTCCTCCTTATAATCCATGGGGGCGAAGTCGGTTATGCCGACCACAAGGGTTCCCTTTTCCTTGACGTAGGCCAGATCACTGTCGGAATCGCTTCCGCCGCAGGCGGCCATGCCCAGGACCAGAAGCAAACTCATAACCAGAGCCAATACATTTTTCACAGATTTCATTTTCTTTCCTCCAATCCGGCATTGGTTTCCATGCCGCTTCATCTGTGTAGTACTTTATCACACTAAAGTCGTGATGTAAATGCACAAAACAAACCAAAAGAGCTGAGATAAAGACTTGATGTTTATTAAACTCGCACAAATCCGGCGGCGGACATGAGAAATGGACGACAAAAGAGGCTCTGCCGGAAGAAACCGTCAACTGGCGCGTGACCGGGGCGGAGGCTTTTCCTGACAGGGCGGACGGGGACCGCTTTCGCGGCGGCGAAAAAGGGCGTGGAAGGTTTCAACAAAACCGGTATTGATTTCTTGTGGAATATGCAGAACTTTCAATTTTTCGAAACTTTCTATTGCTTTTTTGGGCAAAGTGCGCTATACTTTACTCATGGAACGATTGGAATCGTTTCCAAACAATACAGGCATCCGGAATCGGAGCCTGTACAGAACTATTAACTTAGGAGGAAAAACAATGAAAAAGCTCATCGCAATGCTGTTGGCGCTTGTCATGGTCCTGGGTCTGGCTGCCTGCGGCGGCTCCAACACCGAGACCGAAGCACCCACCACCACCGCGGCTCCGGCTGAAACCACCGAAGCCGCTGCCGAAGCCACTACCGAAACCCCTGCCGCTTCCGGCCGGGTCTACTACCTGAACTTCAAGCCCGAGTTCGACGTCGCTCTGCAGGAGCTGGCCGCCACCTACACTGCCAACACCGGCGTTGAGGTGAAGGTGGTCACCGCCGCCTCCGGCACCTACTCCGACACCCTGACCGCTGAGATGGCCAAGAGCGAGGCTCCCACCGTTTTCAACATCGGAAACATGTCCGGCCTGAACGACTGGAACGACTACGCCCTGGATCTGAGCGACACCGCTCTGGCCGGCGAGCTGACCACCAACGACTTTAACCTGTACAACGAGGCCGGCGAGCTGAAGGCCATGGGCTACTGCTATGAGTCCGTCGGCATCATCGTCAACACCGCTCTGCTGGAGCAGGCCGGTCACTCTCTGGACGAGATTACCAACTTTGAGACCTTGAAGGCTGTTGCTGACGACATCCATGCCCGCAGCGCCGAGCTGGGCTTCGACGCCTTCTCCGCTTCCGGTCTGGACAGCTCCTCTTCCTGGCGGTTCTCCGGCCATCTGGCCAACATGCCCCTGTACTACGAGTTCCGTGACGACGGCGTGACCGAGCAGCCCGCCGCCATCACCGGCGCTTACCTGGACAACTTCCGCAGCATCTGGGATCTGTACATCACCGACACCGCCGCCGATCCCAAGACCCTGTCCACCTCCACCAGCGACGAGTCCAAGGCTCAGTTCACCGAGGGCCAGGCCGTGTTCTATCAGAACGGCACCTGGGAGTACGCCGGTCTGATCGAGGCTGGCATGTCTGCCGATGACCTGGCTATGATCCCCATCTACTGCGGTGTGGAAGGCGAAGAGAACGCTGGCCTGTGCTCCGGCACTGAGAACTGCTGGGCTGTGAACTCCCAGGTTTCCGAAGAGGACCAGAAGGCTACTCTGGACTTCCTGTACTGGATGGTCACTGATCCTGAGGCTTCCGCTGTTATGGTCGAGCAGCTGGGCGCCGTGCCCTTCAAGGCCGCTCCCGCTTCCTCCAACGTGTTCATCGTTGACGGCGCCGAGATGCAGTCCGAGGGCAAGTACACTGTGACCTGGGCCTTCAACCACACGCCCAACGTGGACTCCTGGAGAGCCACCGTGGTCACCGCTCTGACCGCTTACTCCGCCGATCCCACCGACGCCAAGTGGGCGGACGTGGTCACCGCTTTCGTCGACGGCTGGGCTTACGAGTACAGCGTGGTCAACGGCTGATTCCCTTTTCACCCTTGGGGGGCGGGCAGTTGCCCGCCCCCTTACACAAAACAGACTTCCGCACAGGGGGAAGGGTCCTGGAAAACCCATCGGGTCTCTTCCCCCTGCCCGGAAGCGGGGCGGTATCCACACATCATTTTATATAAGAAAGGGCGATCCACATTGGCTAAACGGAAACAAGGAATCAATCTGGTCCAGCGCCCGATCCGGAAATACGCGCCGGTCTTTATTCTGCCGACGTTCCTGGCGTTCCTGATCGGTTTCGTGTGGCCCTTCATTCAGGGCATCTATCTGTCCTTCTGTAACTTCAACACACCCAAGGACGCCGAATGGGTCGGACTGAGCAACTATGCCAAGGTCTTTAAGGACGCGGGCTTTGCCCATGCCTTCTGGAATACGGCGGCCTTTGCTGTGGTTTCCATCATCCTGATCAATGTACTGGCCTTCTTCATCGCCTACGCCCTGACCCAGAAGATGCGGGGAGCCAACATCTTTCGTACCGTGTTCTTCATGCCCAACCTGATCGGCGGCGTGGTCCTGGGCTACATCTGGAGCATGATCTTTGACGGCATCCTGAAAAACTACGGCACCTACCTGACCGCCAACGGAACCTACGGCTTCTGGGGCCTGGTGATCCTGGTGGCTTGGCAGCAGATCGGCTATATGATGATTATCTACATCGCGGGGCTGCAAGCGCTGTCCGAGGACATGCTGGAGGCGGCCCGGATGGACGGCGCCAACGGCAGGCAGACCCTGTTCCAGGTCATCATCCCCAACGTGATGCCCTCCATCACCACATGCACCTTCCTGACTCTGACCAATTCCTTCAAAATGTTCGACCAGAACATGGCCCTGACCGGCGGCCTGCCCAGCATTATGCAGGACGGCGCCAAGATCAACGTGACGGAACTGCTGGCCCTGAACATCTACTCCACCTACAACATCAATAAGAACTGGCACGGCGTGGCCCAGGCCAAGGCTGTGATCTTCTTCATCCTGGTTGCCGTGCTGGCCATTGCCCAGCAGGCTGCCACCCGCAGAAAGGAGGTTGAGCAGTAATGAAACAGAAAACCAGCCTCCAGAGCTATTCCACCGGCAGCAAAATCCTGACTGTGTTCTTTGCCTGCCTGTCCGTTATCTGGATGTTCCCCATTTTCGAGGTGCTGATCAACTCCTTCAAGGCAAACAGCTTTGTCAACCTGGAGCCCTTCGCCCTTCCCAACGCGGAGTCCTTCGTGGGCTTTGACAACTACATCAAGGGCATGACCTTCGGCAACTATCCATTCTTTAAGGCGGCGTTCTACAGCCTGTTCATCACTGCGGCCTCCGTGGCCCTGATTCTGCTGTTCTGCTCCATGTCCGCCTGGTACATCGCCCGGGTCAACAGCCTGATCTCCAAGATCTTCTACTACCTGTGCCTGTTCTCCATGATCGTGCCCTTCCAGATGGTCATGTTCACCCTGACCTTTACCGCCGATCAGCTGAACCTGAACACTCCCTACACCATCCCCATCGTCTACCTCGGCTTCGGCGCGGGACTTGCCATTTTCATGTTCCTGGGCTTTGTGAAGGGGCTGCCCATGGAGATCGAGGAAGCCGCCGCCATCGACGGTTGCGGCCCCCTGCGGACCTATTTCAGCGTAGTGCTGCCCATGCTGAAGCCCACAATGATCTCCGTCGGCATTCTGGAGCTTATGTGGGTGTGGAACGACTACCTCCTGCCCTACCTGGTTCTGGACCGGACCCAATATATGACCATTCCCATTCTGGTTCAGTACCTGAAGGGAAGCTACGGCACTGTGGATCTGGGCGCCACCATGGCGGTCATCATGATGAGCATCCTGCCCATCATCATTGTCTACATGTTCTGCCAGAAACACATCATCAAAGGCGTCGCAGCCGGCGCGGTCAAAGGCTGATTTTGCGGTGCGGCTCTGCCTGCCGTACAGGAAAAAGGCTCATTTTGATTCCCCGCCGCCCCGGCGGGGAATCTGCCGCAGCGGCATTGGCCGAACACGAGAAATCTGCTTGCCATGACGGGATATTTTCTGTAAAATGTCAGAGAAAACAGACATATCCAATTCACTCAGAAAGCGAGGGGCGCCAATGACCATTAAAGATCTTGCCGAGCGAACCGGCTATGCCGTTGGCACCGTGTCCAGAGCCTTGAACGGACATCCCAATGTCAGTCCCAAGGCCAGGGCCATTATTCTGGAGGCCGCCCGCGAGAGCGGCTTTCAGCTCAACACAAACGCAAAGCAGCTCAAGCAAACCCACTCCAACGCCGTTCAGCTGGTGGTCAAGGGCTTGGGCAATGAGATGTTCGGAGAGATGGTGGAAATCATCCAGAACCAGATGGCCAGGACCCGGTATCAGCTGCTGGTGGACTATGTGGATGAGGATCTCAACGAGGTTGCCCGGGCGGCCCAGCTCTGCCGGGAGCGCAAACCTCTGGGCGTACTGTTCCTGGGTGGCAGCAACCAGAGCTTCCTGCGGGACTTCGCTCCCATCGACGTGCCTTGTGTGGTGATTACCCACGACGCGTCCAATCTGAACTATCCCAATCTTTCCAGCGTCTGCACCAATGACTACGAGGCGGCCCGGCAAGCGGTAGAGACCCTGATCGCCCTGGGACACCGGCAGATCGCGGTCATCGGCGGCGACCGGGAGATATCCGATACCAGCCGCCTGCGGTACGAGGGCTGCCTTCAGGCATTCCGGGAACACGGGATCGCCTTTGACCCGGACCGGGATTACAAAGGTGTCCGCTACTCCTGGCAGAACGGCTATCAGGCGGTCCAGGCTCTGCTGCAGGGCGGGTCCCGCTTTACCGCCATTTTCGCCGCCGCCGACGTCATGGCCATCGGAGCCATCCGGGCGCTGTGGGAGAACGGCATGCGGGTGCCGGAAGACGTGTCCATCATCAGCGTGGACGGTCTGCCCCTGGGCGGGTATCTGGTTCCCAAGCTGGCCACGGTGGTGCAGGACGCGGACCGGCTGGCCAGACGAGGGCTGGAAATCCTGCTGGAGAACCTGGAGAGCAGGGCAGAGGCCTGTCATGAGACGGTGCCTTTCCGGATCTCCCGGGGAGAGAGCATACGGGACATCCGCACGGAAGGAGAAGATATCCATGCGTGAAAGCGGTATTTTGATGCACATCACATCCCTGCCGGGACCCTACGGCATCGGAGCCATGGGAAAAGCAGCCTACCGGTTTGTGGATTTTCTGGTTCAGGCCGGTCAGTCCTGCTGGCAGATCCTGCCTCTGTCGCCTACGGGCTTCGGCGACTCCCCCTATCAGTCCTTCGGCTCCTGCGCCGGCAATCCCTATCTGATCGACCTGGATACTCTGGTCCGGGAGGGACTGCTGAAGGAAGCGGAGATTGCCGGCCTCTCCTGGGGCGCGGACCCGGAGCGGGTGGACTTCGGGCTGCAGTACAGGCAGCGAAATCAGGTCCTGAAGCTTGCCTACAGCCGGTTCCGGCCGGACAAGGCCTATGAAGCCTTCTGCCGGGAAAACGCCCGGTGGCTTCCGGATTATGCCCTGTTCATGGCTCTGAAAGATGAGAACGGCGGGGCGTCCTGGACCCGGTGGCCGGAGGAGCTGCGGCATTTCGGCTCCCCTGCGGTGGAGAGGAAGCGGAAGGAGCTGGCTGAGGGGATCGGACTGGAGTGCTTCCGGCAGTACCAGTTCTTCCGCCAGTGGAAGGCGCTGCGCGGCTATGCCAACGGCAAGGGCGTGCGGATCATCGGCGATGTGCCGATCTATGTTCCTCTGGACTCTGTGGATGTCTGGGCCAATCCGAAGCTGTTCCAGCTGGATCAATCGCTGCTTCCGAAGGTCGTGGCGGGGTGTCCGCCGGATTTCTTTACAGCCGACGGTCAGCTCTGGGGCAATCCCATTTACGACTGGCAGGCCATGGCCGGGACTGGCTACGACTGGTGGATTCGCCGGCTGTCGGCCGCGGCCGGCATGTACGACGTGGTCCGCATTGACCACTTCCGGGGGCTGGAGAGCTACTGGGCGGTGCCTGCGGGGGACAAGACCGCCCGCCGCGGAAAATGGGTGCAGGGCCCCGGCGCGGATTTTGTCCGTGCCATTCAGAAGGCCCTGCCGGATCTCTCCTTCATCGCCGAAGACCTGGGCTTCATTACGCCTCAGGTTCGCAAGCTCCAGGTGGATTCCGGCTATCCCGGCATGAAGGTGCTGCAATTCGCCTTTGACTCCCGGGAAGAGAGCGACTACCTGCCTCACCTGTACCCTGTGGACTCGGTCTGCTATACAGGCACCCATGACAACGTGACTCTGCTTCAGTGGCTGGAGGAGGCCGCGCCGGAGGATGTGGCCTATGCACGGGACTATCTGGGGCTGAACCGGGAGGAGGGGTACGTCTGGGGCATGATCCGGGGCGCCATGTCCTCGGTATCTCAGCTGTGCGTGGTGCAGATGCAGGACTATCTGGAGCTGGGGAAGCCGGCCCGAATGAACTTCCCCGGGACCTTGTCCGGCGCCAACTGGACCTGGCGGGCTCTGGAGGGGTTTGACTCTGAGACCCTGGCAAAGCGGGTCCGTAAAGTGACCAAACTCTACGGACGCCTCAACGCCCCGGAGGAAAAGATGGCTCCGGAGAAAGGATGCCGAGCAGCTTCCGATTCAACCGTTTTCGGCGGAACGCCGGATCTTTAGCCTCATCCGCACCCTTCAAAAAGTGGGGAATACATGTGAGATTCCTCCGCTTTTTGAACTTTCTGCCAGCCATAATCTCCCGGCGTCCGCTCTTGCGATGGAATCAGAGCTTCCTGAATGTCAAGTACGGCCGGCGCGCCCACGGCTTGGAAGGCGACTGAAAAAGAATTTACAGTTATTGCCTTCTGGCCGGGTCTGTGATACAGTATGGGAGGGATTTTCGCTGAGGAGGCGATGGACAAATGGAACTCAACGACGTCTATGACGAGCATAGAAATCTCACGGGAAAAGTTCATGAGCGGGGTACGCCCTGGCAGCCGGGGGAGTACGGCGTCGTGGTATGCGTATGGGTCTATGACGGCAGCGGACACATGCTGCTGACCCGCAGGGCTCCGGGGAAAAGCTATGCCGGCACATGGGAGAACTCCGGCGGCGCCGTCCAGGCCGGAGAGACCAGCCGCCAGGCCATCGCCCGGGAATTGTACGAGGAGACCGGGATTCTGGCCCGGGAAGAGGAATTTGAACTTTTGGATACATACCGGGAGCGGAACACCTTCTATGACCACTACTGTCTGAAACGCAGGGTGCCGCTGAAGGATATCGTTCTGCGCGACGGAGAGACGGACAACGTGATGTGGGCCGGCAGCGGGAAGATCCACTGGATGATCCGCACAGGCCGGATCTGCGGGATCATCGGCAACCAGTTCAAACGGCTGGAAAAGCAGCTGCGTTTGCGCAATATGCCCAAGTTCAGACGCTGATTTTTGGCAGGCGGGGACTTTGTTCCTGCTTGCCTTTTCCGTTATTTCGGGATATAATAAAAAAAAGCGTTTTTCAAACCCGGCGAAAACGCTTGCGCCGGGAGAAGGACGTTTTTCTTTTTTTATTTTACCAACAATGGAGGGAAATCTATGATCCAGCTTATGAAACTGCCTGCCAAACGTGGCAGCGCGCCTCTGCGCTTCGCAAAGGGACATTTTGTAACCAGCCATTCCCATATCAATTATTATATTGACATCACCTATCAAAAGACCCGGCTCAGCGAAGCCAGAGATACGGCATATCAGCTGGTCTCCCACTTCATCAACGATACGCCTGTGGACACCATCCTGTGCCTGGACGGCACCTCGGTCCTGGGTACCTGCATCGCCCAGGAGCTGACCAAGTCCGGATTCTGCACCATTAATGCCCACCAGACCATTTACATCGTCCAGCCGGAGTACAGCGTGGACTCCCAGATGATCTTCCGGGACAACATCCGCCCCATGATCCGGGGCAAGCACGTGCTAATTCTGATGGCCTCTGTGACCACCGGCGTCACCGCCAAGAGCGCCGTGGAGGCCATCCAGTATTACGGCGGCCATGTGGCCGGCGTGGCGGCGATTTACCGGATGGTGGACGAGGTGGCGGGCTATCCCGTCCGTTCCGTCTACTCCATGGAGGATCTGCCGGACTATGAAAGCTACAGCTATCAGGACTGCCCCTACTGCAAGGCAGGCCGGAAGGTGGACGCCCTGGTGAACAGCTTCGGCTATTCCGCGCTGTAGGCGCCAGCCAATACACACCGTTTCAGCGGCAATGGAAGGGGAGGACCCAAGCCATTGCCGCTGATTTTTTTTCGGAAAGATAATAAAAAAGCGAGGCAAGCGCCTCGCGATTGTGAAAATTGAGGATTGACAAATTTCCAGGGGCATGGTAAAATAAATGTCCATACTGTGGCAGTATGCCCATTTGGAGATCTATCTCTTAACATGGACATTTTACCACAGGAGGGAGCGGTTGTCAAGTAGGTTCTTGAGCAAAAGTGACAACGCCCCCAAGCGTATCATAACCGACACACAATTCGAAAGAAAGGCTGTGATGATCCATATGGCAATGGTCAAGGACGTAATGTTCGGCAAGACCATGCGTAAATCTTACGCGAAGTACGAGGAGATTCTGGAGATCCCCAACATGCTGAAGATCCAGAAGGATTCCTACCAGTGGTTCCTGGAGACAGGACTGCGGGAGGTCTTCCGGGACGTCGGCACCATCACCGACTTCTCCGGTAAGCTGGAGCTGAGCTTCCTGGATTACACCATGGAAGACAAGCCCAAGTATACCATTGAGGAGTGCAAGGAACGCGACGCCACTTACGCCAAGCCCATCAAGGTCCGTGTCCGTCTGCGCAACACCGAGACAGACGAGATCAAGGAGCAGGAGATCTTCATGGGAGATTTCCCGGTCATGACCAACGGCGGCACCTTTGTCATCAACGGCGCGGAACGGGTCATCATTTCCCAGATCGTCCGCAGCCCCGGCATGTACTACGGCCACGAGGTGGACAAGGCTGACCAGCATACCTACACCGCTACGGTCAACCCCTACCGGGGCGCTTGGCTGGAGTACGAGACCGACACCTCCAACGTCTTCTGGGTTCGCATCGACAAGAACCGGAAGCTGCCCATCACATGCCTGATCCGCGCCCTGGGCGTGGAGACCGATCAGCAGATCAAGGACCTGTTCGGCGAGGATGAGCGAATCCTGGCCACCCTGGACAAGGACCCCTGCAAGACCCGGGAGGAGTCCCTGCTGGAGATCTACCGCCGCCTGCGTCCCGGCGAGCCTCCCACGGTGGAGACCGCTACGGCCCACCTGGAAGGACTGCTCTTTGACCCCCACCGCTACGACGTCAGCAAGGTCGGCCGCTATAAGTTCAATAAGAAGATGGACATCTGGAGCCGTCTGTCCGGCCAGGAGGCCGCCGAGCCCATCGCCGATCCCATGACCGGTGAGATCCTGGTCATGCCCGGCGAGTTCATCTCCCGCACCCAGGCCCATGAGCTGAGCCGTAAGGGCGTCAACGAGGCCGTGCTGAAGGTCGGCGACAGCAGGGTGAAGGTCCTGTCCAACAACATGGTGGACATGTCCGCCTTTGTGGATTTTGATCCCAAGCAGTACGGCATCAAGGAGAAGGTGTACTTCCCCGTGCTGAAGGAGATGATGGAATCCGTTCCCGCCGACGGCTGGAAGGATGCCATTGCCGAGCGGATGACCGATCTGATCCCCAACCACATCATTGTGGACGACATCATGGCCTCCATCAACTACCTCAACTGCGTGGCCATGGGCATCGGTACCCCCGACGACATCGACCACCTGGGCAACCGCCGCCTGCGCTGCGTAGGTGAGCTGCTGCAGAACCAGTTCCGCATCGGCTTCAGCCGTCTGGACCGGGTCATCCGGGAGCGGATGACCGTTCAGGATCTGGACTCCGTCACCCCCCAGAGCCTGATCAACATCCGGCCTGTCACCGCCGTTATCAAGGAGTTCTTCGGCTCCAGCCCCCTGTCTCAGTTCATGGACCAGAATAACCCTCTGGCGGAGCTGACCCACAAGCGCCGTCTGTCCGCCCTGGGCCCCGGCGGTCTGAGCCGTGACCGGGCCTCCTTCGACGTGCGCGATATTCACTACACCCACTACGGCCGTATGTGCCCCATCGAGACCCCTGAAGGTCCCAACATCGGCCTGATTAACTACCTGGCGACCTTCGCCAAGATCAATGAGTACGGCTTCGTGGAAGCTCCCTACCGCAAGGTGGACAAGGCCACCGGCTTTGTGACCAAGGATGTGGAGTATATGACCGCCGATGTGGAAGACGACTACTACATCGGCCAGGCCAACGAGCCTCTGGACGAAAACGGCTGCCTGGCGAACGCCCGTATTACCTGCCGTCACCGCAACGAAATCATCGAAGTGGACCGGGAGATGATCGACTACATCGACGTCTCTCCCAGAATGATGATCTCCATCGCCACCTCCTTCATTCCCTTCCTGCAGAACGACGACGCCAACCGCGCCCTGATGGGCGCCAACATGCAGCGTCAGGCCGTGCCTCTGCTGACCACCGAGCCTCCCGTTGTCGCCACGGGCATCGAGCACAAGGCGGCTGTGGACTCCGAGGTCTGCATCAAGGCCAGAACCGGCGGCGTGGTCACTGCCGTCTCCGCCACGGACATCACCGTCCGCTATGACGACGGCCAGACCGACAACCACCACCTGACCAAGTTTGCCCGCTCCAACGCCGGCACCTGCATCAACCAGCGGCCCATCGTCAAGGTGGGCGAGCGGGTGGAAGAGGGCGATATCATCGCCGACGGTCCTTCCTGCTCCGGCGGTGAAGTGGCCCTGGGCAAGAACGTCCTCATCGGCTTCGTCACCTGGGAAGGCTACAACTACGAGGACGCCATCCTGCTCAACGAGCGTCTGGTCCGGGAGGACGTGTTCACCTCCATTCACATTGAGGAGCACGAGACCGAGGCCCGGGACACCAAGCTGGGACCTGAAGAGATCACCCGGGACATCCCCAACGTGGGTGAAGATACCCTGAAGGATCTGGACGAGAACGGCATCATCCGCATTGGCGCCGAGGTCCGTTCCGGCGACTACCTGGTCGGTAAGGTCACCCCCAAGGGCGAGACCGAGCTGACCCCCGAGGAGCGGCTTCTGCGGGCCATCTTCGGCGAGAAGGCAAGAGAAGTCCGCGACACCTCCCTGAAGGTCCCCCACGGCGAAAGCGGCATCGTGGTGGATGTGAAGGTCTTCACCAAGGAGAACTCCGACGAGCTGGCCCCCGGCGTCACCAAGTCCGTCCGGGTCTACATTGCCCAGAAGCGTAAGATCTCCGTGGGTGATAAGATGGCCGGCCGTCACGGCAACAAGGGCGTCGTGTCCCGTGTCCTGCCTGAGGAGGATATGCCGTTCCTGCCCGACGGCACTTCCCTGGATGTGGTTCTGAACCCCCTGGGCGTGCCTTCGCGTATGAACATCGGACAGGTGCTGGAGGTCCACCTGGGCTACGCTGCCCGGGCCCTGGGCTGGAAGGTGGCCACCCCCGTCTTCGACGGCGCCAACGAGAAGGACATCCGGGAGACCCTGAAGCTGGCTGGTCTGCGGGAAGACGGCAAGACCATCCTCTACGACGGCCGCACCGGCGAGCCCTTCGACAACCTGGTCACCGTAGGTTACCCCTACTACCTGAAGCTGCACCACCTGGTCGATGATAAGATCCACGCACGTTCCACCGGCCCGTATGCCCTGGTCACGCAGCAGCCTCTGGGCGGCAAGGCTCAGTTCGGCGGTCAGCGTTTCGGCGAAATGGAAGTCTGGGCCCTGGAGGCATACGGCGCGGCCTACACCCTGCAGGAGATCCTGACGGTGAAGTCCGACGACGTCAACGGCCGTGTGAAGACTTATGAGGCCATCGTCAAGGGCACCAACATTCCCAAGCCCGGCGTCCCCGAGTCCTTCAAGGTCCTGGTCAAGGAACTGCAGGCCCTGTGCCTGGATATCCGCGTGCTGGATGAGAACGGCAACGAGATCGAACTGAAGGACGACGATGAAGATGAGACCGTCTACAGCGCCGACACCGAGACCGAACTGGTGGTCGGCTCCACCGATGAGGTGCTGGACGCCGGATTCGTCATTGACGAGGACGGTCCGGAGGATATTATGGATGTGTTTGACGGCATGGATCAGTCCGATGCCGATATCGACGAAGAATAAGGAGGCTACACATGGCAGATGCCACCTTTGATGCCGTAAAAATCGGCATCGCTTCTCCGGAGATGATCCGGAAGTGGTCCTACGGCGAGGTTAAGAAGCCTGAGACCATCAACTACCGCACCCTGAAGCCGGAGCGGGACGGCCTGTACTGCGAGCGGATCTTCGGACCCCAGAAGGACTGGGAGTGCCACTGCGGCAAGTATAAGAAGATCAAGTACAAGGGCAAGATCTGCGACCGCTGCGGCGTGGAAGTGACCAAGGCCAAGGTCCGCCGGGAGCGGATGGGCCATATCGAGCTGGCAGCCCCCTGCAGCCACATCTGGTATTTTAAGGGCATTCCCTCCCGGATGGGCCTGATCCTGGACATCAGCCCCAAGATCCTGGAAAAGGTACTCTACTTCGCCGCCTATATCGTCACCGATCCCGGCGATACGCCCCTGGCCCGGAACCAGGTCCTGACCGAGAAGGAATACCGGGACATGCGGGAGCGCTATGAGGACGACTTCAGAGCCGGCATGGGCGCGGAAGCCATCAAGGAACTGCTGGAGCAGATCGACCTGGAGCGGCTGGGCAACCAGCTGCGCGAGGAGCTGAAGACCGCTTCCTCCCAGAAGAAGCTGCGTCTGGTCAAGCGGCTGGAGGTTGTGGAGGCTTTCCGGGAGTCCGGCAACAAGCCCAGCTGGATGGTCATGGATGTGCTGCCTGTGATCCCGCCGGACATCCGCCCCATGATCCAGCTGGACGGCGGCCGGTTCGCCACCTCTGACTTAAACGACCTGTACCGCCGGGTCATCAACCGGAACAACCGCCTGAAGCGGCTGGTCCAGCTCCACGCCCCCGACATCATCATCCGCAACGAAAAGCGGATGCTCCAGGAGGCTGTGGACGCCCTGATCGACAACGGCCGCCGGGGCCGCGCCGTCACCGGCGCCAACAACCGGGCGCTGAAGTCCCTGTCCGACATGCTCAAGGGCAAGCAGGGCCGGTTCCGCCAGAATCTGCTGGGCAAGCGGGTGGACTACTCCGGCCGAAGCGTTATCGTCGTTGGCCCTGAGCTGAAGCTGTATCAGTGCGGCGTGCCTAAGGAGATGGCCATTGAGCTGTTCCGGCCCTTCGTCATGAAGAAGCTGGTCTCCGACGGCCTGGCCAACAACATCAAGTCCGCCAAGAAGATGATCGACAAGGGCAAGACCGAGGTCTGGGACGCCCTGGACGAGATCATCAAGGATCGTCCCGTTATGCTCAACCGCGCGCCTACCCTCCACCGTCTGGGCATTCAGGCCTTTGAGCCGGTGCTGGTGGAAGGCCGCGCCCTGAAGCTGCACCCCCTGTGCTGTACCGCCTTCAACGCCGACTTTGACGGCGACCAGATGGCCATCCACGTGCCCCTGTCTCCTGAGGCTCAGGCAGAGGCCCGGATGCTCATGCTGTCGGCCAACAACCTGCTGCGTCCCCAGGACGGCAAGCCCGTCACCGTGCCCACCCAGGATATGATCCTCGGCGCCTACTACCTGACCTACACCCGTCTGGGGAAGGCGGAGAAGGGCTCCGAGACCGTGTTCGTCACCGACGCCGGCGAGACTGGGCTGCCTGCCGGACAGGTGGTGGACGCCGACGAGTTCCTGGCCGCCAACAAGGCTGCCAAGGCTGCCCACAAGGCGGAGGCCAAGTTCCGCCCGGTCCACAGCTACTCCTCTCCCGAGGAGGCCATTGCCGCCTATGCCGACGGCGCCGTGGGCCTGCACGCCCCCATCCTGGTCCGCTACGGCAAGGAAGTGGACGGCAGCATGGAGTACCGGCTCATCAACGCCACCGTTGGCCGCCTGATCTACAACGAGCCCATTCCCCAGGATCTGGGCTTCGTGGACCGCAGCGATCCTGACCATGCCTTTGACCTGGAAGTGGATTTCCTGGTCGGCAAGAAGCAGCTGGGTAAGATTATTGACAAGTGCATCCGCCGGCACGGCTTTACCGTGGCCACGGAGATGCTGGACAAGATCAAGGCTCTGGGCTATAAGTACTCCACCAAGGGCGCTATCTCCGTTTCCATCGCCGACATGGTGGTTCCCGAGATCAAGTACGAGCTGGTCCGGGAGGCCGAGGGCAAGGTGGTGGAGATCGAGAACTTCTACCGCCAGGGCTTCATTACCAATGACGAGCGGTACCGCCTGGTGGTTCAGCAGTGGGAAAAGACCACCAAGGATGTCACCGACGCCCTGCAGGGCAACCTGGACGAGTTCAACCCCATCTACATGATGGCCGATTCCGGCGCCCGTGGCTCCATGGCCCAGATCCGTCAGCTGGCCGGCATGCGCGGCCTGATGGCCGATACCGCGGGCCGTACCATAGAGATCCCCGTTAAGGCAAACTTCCGTGAAGGCCTGTCGGTTCTGGAGTACTTCATCTCCTCCAGAGGCGCCCGTAAGGGCATGACCGATACGGCTCTGCGTACCGCCGACTCCGGTTATCTGACCCGCCGGATGGTGGACGTGAGCCAGGAAGTCATCATCCGCGAGCACAACTGCGGCACCACCAACGGCATCTGGGTGGGCGCCGTCTACGACAAGAACGGCGAAGTCATCGACACCTTCGGCAACCGAATCCACGGCCGCTACCCGGTCCAGGATGTGCTGCACCCCATCACCGGAGAGCTGCTCCACTCCAAGGACGTCATGATGATGCCCGAGGACGCCGAGAAGTTCGAGAAGGCCGGTATCGAAAAGATCTATATTCGTACCATTCTGGGCTGCCGCGCTCGGGTGGGCGTCTGCGCCAAGTGCTACGGCATGAACCTGGCCACCTCCAAGGAAGTGGACCTGGGCGAGGCCGTAGGCATCATCGCCGCCCAGTCCATCGGCGAACCCGGTACCCAGCTGACCATGCGTACCTTCCACTCCGGCGGCGTCGCGGGTGACGATATCACCCAGGGCCTTCCCAGAGTTGAAGAGCTGTTTGAGGCCCGCCGTCCCAAGAAGATGGCCCAGATCTCCGAGATCTCCGGTGTGGTCAGCATCGACGATACCCACCGCACCGCTCTGCGCAACATCACCGTCACCGCCGACGATGGCGAGGTGAAGGTCTACCAGGTACCCTATTCCGTGGGCCTGAAGGTCGCTCACGGCAAGCGGGTGGAGAAGGGCGATCCCATCACCGACGGCGCCCTGTATCCCCAGGATGTGCTGCGGATTTCCGGCGTGGAGGCTGTCCAGGACTACCTGGTCCAGTCCGTCCAGGCGGTGTACCGTCAGCAGGGCGTTGAGATCAACGACAAGCACATTGAGGTCATCATCCGCCAGATGATGCGCAAGGTCCGCATCGACGACGCCGGCGACACCAATCTGCTCACCGGCAGCACCGTGGACACCTTCGAGTTCGAGGACGCCAATGCCGCTGTCCAGGCCCGCATTGACGCCGGCGAGACTGACCTGCGCCTTGCTCAGGCCAGCGCCATGCTGCTGGGCATTACCAAGGCGGCTCTGGCTACCGATTCCTTCCTGTCCGCCGCCTCCTTCCAGGAAACCACCAAGGTCCTCACCGACGCCGCCATCAAGGGCAAGGTAGACCACCTGGTGGGTCTGAAGGAGAACGTGCTCATCGGCAAGCTGATCCCTGCCGGGTCCGGCCTGATGGCGTACCGGGACTATCAGCCCGGTGCGACCCCCGAGCCCCGGGTCCCGGAAGAAGTGGTCAACAGCGTGCTCAACTAAGGAAAATCCTGCCTGAGCCGGCCGGTGTCTGCCTGCGCCTGGACAAGGGGTCAAACAGACGGCAGCCTGGTTTCGCGCCACCGGGGTGGAGGAAAAGTCCATGGGTTTGCGACGGCTGACTCCTTATAATGGTTCTCTTTTAAAATCTTTAATCAATTCGGATGAAGAATTTTCATTGGAGAATCCTATGAGGCGGGAATATGCGATTTTCCATTCCGAAAATCACATATTCGGCAGCGCCGTAAGGCGATGAATAGTATTTGAAAATCCCAAAGCCCCCGGAGCGTTCCGGGGGCTTTGCGGTTTATACCGGGAACCGAAGGCGTCCAATTCCTTGACATTGTAAGTTAAAGCTGATAATATATTATAATCGGATAATTTTGTTGACGACTCTTATCCGGCAACGCCGGAAGGCGGTGTATCTTGATGAAATACCCATGCTGCGTACAGCGCCACCAAAAATGAAAGTCAGTAAAAATGTTCGTGCTTGCCGACTTAACATAGCCTGCGGCCCACAGGACCGCCTTGGCTCGCCCCTTCCAGGAGGGCCAAGGGGCGAGCGGGTTTCTGAACCGGTACGTGTCCTCCGCAATTTCTGCTGTTTGAAGCTGATAAGCATAATTAAGAAATAGTATAAAAACAGGGAATCCATGGATTTTTTCCAGCGCATAAGAAAGGATCGGCATTTCCAGCTGCCCGGCTGTGTGTGGCCCGGCAGTCACTGGCACGCTTTGGCGAAGAAGGACCGGAACTACAACCGGGAGTTTCTTGCGCAAAAGGAGTATTTTGCCAACTTTATTTCCAGCCATGAGTCGGTAAACAACATCCGCGGGGACTTTTTCAAAAAACTGAGCCAGTACAAGCGGGTAGAGTCTCCCGGAACATATTTGAACAATATGCCTCAGGGATATGTGGTGGACTGGAAGACAGAGAGCAAAACGGATTTTCAAAGAAAATGTAAGTTTACCCTGTGCTTTGAAAGTACCAATCACTATGGCTTTGTTACCGAAAAAATCATGGACGCCTTTTACGCGGATACCATTCCGGTCTATTACGGAAGCAGCACTGCGGCGGATATCTTTAACCCAAACGCCTTTATCAACTGCGCGGAGTATCCTTCCTTTGAGGCTGCCATAAAGCGGATCAAGGAACTGGATCAGGATGATGAACAGTATCTGCGTATGCTGCGCCAGCCTGTTTTGAAGGACCCGGAATATCCAGACCGGTTGGAGCGGGAACTTACGGAATTCGTCAGACATATCTTTTCTCAGGACCCCAAGGATGCCTATCGCCGGTCCAGAGTATACCGGCCCAAGTACCATGACGAATTTCTGGCCCGGGCAGTGGATGAGGAGACCCTGACCATGAAAAATCTTCTTCTGCGCGTGGGTTCCAAGATTACCGGGAAATTCGGCAGGCGGTGAAGCCCTTTTGAATCCGATATTCCATTCCTGCAATGACCGGGGGACAGCCCCGGTCATTGTGTTTTTATGTCCGCGTAATTGCCAAAAAACGGCTTGTTCAAACCGTTTTTGGGGAATTCATCCAGCGTTCCGCGCGTATTCGGTTTGCATGGCGCATCGTGGGAATCCCTGGGCATAATATTGCGGAACAGAAAGTTGAAGCCGGAGACGGTTGTCTTCCCGGGGGAGGAAAGGGGATCGACAGGGCGCGAAAATGATTTGGCAGGTTGTACGAAAGGGAGGAAATAAATACCGGAGAAAGAAAAGCAATTTGCTCAAATCCTGGACAGAAGCCAGAAAAGCGGCTGAAAAGATTGACTTTTTCCTGAATATGTGATATGTTTACCCTATCTCAATTGGAAAGAGTCTTTCCAAAGCAAGATGTGCGACCGCCGGCTTTCCAGCCGGCTAAGGCCATACGGACAGCCGGGTCGAATGCCGAAAACCGCCTTGCGCGGTTGGCAACATGTGTTGCCTTATTGATTGAGTTAAAAGCTCAGTTTTATAAGTTGGTTACTATAAACCAGGTCCTCGTGGCAAAACTTGTGAAATGGTCAATAAGAGTAGTAAGCGCAATCTTTGCTATATAGACTCTGATCCCATTGTGATGAACAGATACTTTGGATCGACAGATTCCCGCTTCCGACGGTCAAGGGGCGGACTGCCCTTCTCCAGCCAGGGTAACTGCGACTAAAAATCACATCAGCAAGTGGCATGCCGCGCAAGTGGCATGCCCTTTTTTCGCGACCGGGAACAGATACAAGGAGAGATCGGAAATGGACAAAATCATCGAACTGAAAAACATCTCGAAATCCTTTGATGGGGAAATGGTTCTGGACAACATCAGTCTGGACATTTACGACAATGAGTTCATCACGCTGCTGGGTCCCTCCGGCTGCGGCAAGACCACAACTCTGCGCATGATCGGCGGCTTTGTCCAGCCGGATCAGGGCGATGTGATCTTTATGGGGCAGCGGATCAACGATGTGCCGCCCCATAAGCGCAACGTCAACACAGTGTTTCAGAAGTACGCCCTGTTTCCCCACCTGAACGTCTTCGAGAACGTGGCCTTCCCTCTGCGGGAAAAGGGCCTGCCTAAGAAGGAGATCAAGGAAAAGGTGGATCAGATGCTCTCCATGGTCATGCTCTCCGGCTTCGCGGAGCGGCGGGTGACTCTGCTCTCCGGCGGCCAGCAGCAGCGGGTGGCCATTGCCCGGGCCTTGGTCAGCCATCCCCGGGTCCTGCTTCTGGACGAGCCCCTGGGCGCCCTGGACCTGAAGCTGCGCAAGGATATGCAGCAGGAGCTGAAGAAGATCCAGAAATCCACGGGCATCACCTTCATCTTTGTCACCCACGACCAGGAAGAGGCCCTGTCCATGTCCGACACCATCGTGGTTATGAGCGAGGGCAAGATCCAGCAGATCGGCACCCCCACGGATATCTACAACGAGCCGGTCAACGCCTTCGTGGCCGACTTCATCGGCGAGAGCAACATTGTCGACGGCGTCATGCTGGAGGACTACCGGGTTCGCTTCGCCAAGAATACCTTTGAATGCCTGGATTCCGGCTTTGAAAAGAATGAGCCTGTGGATGTGGTGGTCCGCCCCGAGGACGTGGACATCGTACCCGCGGAGAAGGGCATGTTCCGCGGCACCGTCACCTCCGTCACCTTTATGGGCGTGCATTATGAGATCATTGTGGACATCGACGGCTTCAAATGGATGATCCAGACCACGGACAAGGTGGACGAGGGGGAGTACATCGGGCTGCGCCTGGAGCCCGACGCCATCCACATCATGAAGAAATCCAAGTACTCCGGCATGTTCGGCGACTACTCGTCCTTCTCCAGCGAGCTTGACGAACTGTCCAACCCGGGAGGCGAGGAAGAATGAAGCGGAAACTGACAACCTATCACGCCATGCTCGCGCCCTACACGGCCTGGGCGGTGCTGTTCATTCTGGTACCCCTGGCTTTCGTTGGCTACTACGCCTTTACCGACAACGACTTTAATTTCACCCTGGAGCACTTCATCCGCTTCTTCACCGCCACCAGCAACGTCACCGGCGATGACGGCGTCACCCGGGAGGTCCGCACCTATGTGCTGATCTTCCTGCGGTCTGTGAAGCTGGCGGTTATCTCCACGGCCATCTGCCTGCTGCTGGGCTACCCTCTGGCCTACATTATGTCCAAGGCCACCACGAAGGTCCAGAAGATCATGATGACCCTGATTATGATTCCCATGTGGATGAACTTCCTGATCCGGACCTACGCTTGGATGACCATTCTGCAGGATACGGGTATTTTCAACAACTTTCTGGAGGCCATCGGCCTGGACCGTATCCGGATCATCGGAACGGAGACCGCGGTCATTATCGGCATGGTCTACGACTATTTCCCCTACATGGTTATGCCCATCTACTCCATTCTGGCGAAGATGGACAACCGGCTGCTGGAGGCGGCCCGGGATTTGGGCTGCGGAAGCTTTTCCGTTCTGCGCCGGGTGGTATTTCCTCTGAGCCTGCCGGGTGTGATCTCCGGCATCACCATGGTCCTGGGACTCACCCCCCTTGGCATCATCCCCATCGGTCCCTTGAACGCCACGATCCTGATCCCCTCGATCAGCACCTTCTATATTTCCCAAAAACTCGGCAACGGCAAGTTCTACCTGATCGGCGACGCCATCGAGGGACAGTACATTGCCAACAACCTTCACTTCGCCGCGGCCATTGCCTTTATCCTCATGGTGATCCTGCTGGCGGCCATGGCTCTGGTGAAATATGCCTCGGAGCGCTATGTCTATGGAGGCGAGTCCTGATATGAAAATGAAACTCAGTTCCAGAATCTACACCGGCGTGATTTTCGCCTTCCTGTTCGCGCCCATTGTGGTCATGCTGATCTACTCCTTCAATGAGAGCAAGAGCCTGTCTGTATACTCCGGCTTTTCCCCGCGCTGGTATAAAGAGCTGCTGAGGGACCGCAATACCCTGGAGGCGGTGAAGAACACCTTTGTGCTGGCTATCAGCGCCACGGCCATTTCCACGGTCATGGGTACCGCCGCCGCCGTCGGCATCAGCCGCATCCGCAGCAAGTGGTACCGGGCGGCGCTGAAGACCGTAACCGACATCCCTATGACCAATCCGGACATCATTACCGGCATTTCCCTGATGCTTATGTTCGTGTTTGTGGGCAGACTGGTGGGGGCTGTCAACAGTCTGAGCTTCTGGACCATGCTGGCCGCCCATGTGACCTTCTGTCTGCCCTATGTGATTTTGCAGGTGCTGCCCAAATTGCAGCAGATGGACCCGTCCCTGCCTGAGGCGGCCATGGACCTGGGCTGCACCCCCCTGCGGGCGTTTTTCAAGGTGGAGCTGCCGGAGATCCTGCCCGGCGTCATCACCGGCGCCATTATGGCCTTTACCATGTCCCTGGATGACTTCGTCATCAGCTACTTCACCGCCGGCAACGGCTTTGAGACCCTGCCCATCCGGATCTACGGCATGACGAAGAAGACCGTGACTCCCAAAATGTACGCTCTGGCGACAATTATTTTCCTGGTGACCATGTCACTGCTCCTGATCAGCAATGTGGTGGACAACGACGATCGCCGGAAGCTCAAGGAAAAGAAAGCCCAGATGCGTCAGTATAAATAAGACAACAAAAGGAGAAATGCGTTATGAAAAAAATGATGACCCTGTTTTGCCTGATCCTGACCCTGGCCCTGTGCCTGTGCGGCTGCGGCGGCTCCGACAGCCTGACCCTGAACGTCTACAACTGGGGCGAGTATATCTCCGACGGCAGTGAGGACAGCTACGACACCATTCTGGAATTCGAAAACTGGTACGAGGAGACCTACGGCCAGAGCGTGACCGTGAACTACACCACGTTTGCCTCCAACGAGGACATGTACAGCAAGATCTCCAGCGGCGCGGTGAGCTACGACGTGATCTTTCCCTCTGACTACATGGTGGCCCGGATGGCTGAGGAGGGACTGCTGGTACCCCTGAACTTTGACAACATCCCCAACTACCAGTATATCGACGAGAACTTCCGGGATCTGTACTATGATCCCGAGAACCAGTACTCCGTACCCTACACCTACGGCATCGTGGGCGTGATCTACAATGCCAACGTGGTGGACGCTGCGGACGTGGGCACCTGGGACCTGCTGTGGAATGAAAAATACGCCGACTCCATCGTCCAGTTCAACAACTCCCGGGATGCCTTCGGCACGGCCATGTACAGGCTGAACCTGGACGTAAACAGCTCGGACAAAGCCGTCTGGGATCAGGCCTACAATGCCCTGCTGGAGCAGCGGCCCCTGGTCTACAGCTATGTCATGGACGAGATCTTCAACATGATGCAGTCCGGCGAGGCTGCCGTAGGCGCCTACTATGCCGGTGACTACTTCACCATGCGCGACGCCCAGGCGGAGAACGTGGATCTGCAGTTCTACTATCCGGAGCGGACCAACTACTATATCGACGCCATGTGCATTCCCACCTGCACCCAGAACCAGGAGCTGGCGGAGATCTTCATCAACTTTATGCTCTCCCGGGACGCCGCTGTGGCCAACGCGGAGTACACCTGCTACGCCTCCCCCAACAGCCTGGTCTATGACGATCCGGAATATATTGAGGAAATGGGCGAGGAGACCATGCAGATCCTGTATCCCGAGCTGGGCAGCTTCTCCGAGCAGTACAACACCTATGCCTTCCGGAATCTGGACAGAGAAATGCTTGACTACCTGAATACCCTTTGGGAGAATGTAAAGATCAATTGACAGATCAGAGCGGAGGAGGGGCCGGGGATGCCCGGCCCCTCCGTTTTACTGCAAGAGACAGTCGTCTTTCCTGGGAAGAATGGGGCAGTTCCGGAAAAAACCGAAATTTTTTGTTGACTTTTTTGAAAAACAGCGTATAATATAAAACCGTATGGATAAGAAAAAAGATTGTACAATACCCAAGTGCGGCAATCCTCTTGACCTGACCGGGCAAAGGGTGGTTGTCGGCGCCAAGCAGCTGAAGAAAGCGGTGGCAGCCGGCCGGGCAACATCCGTCTTCCTTGCGAAGAACGCGGACCCCGCCATTCTGGGACCCATTGAAAGCCTGTGCAGCCAGCACAATATCCAGATCACCTGGATCGGCAGCATGTCCGAATTGGGACAGGCCTGCGGCATCGAGGTGGGGGCGGCGGCAGCGGCCGTCGTCAGCTAAACTGGTTCTACCGGAAGCGTTCCGTAGAATAATACAATACCCGCCGAAACGGCGAGAACAAAAGAAAGGAGAAAGTTGATGCCTACTTTTAATCAGCTCGTTCGCAATGGCCGTAAGCAGGTCACTTACAAGTCCACCGCTCCCGCTTTGCAGAGAGGTCTGAACACCCTGGAGAACAAGGCTACCAACCTGCCTTCCCCCCAGAAGCGCGGCGTTTGCACCGCTGTTCGTACCACCACCCCCAA
>CALXFT010000038.1 GCA_944387635.1 uncultured Oscillospiraceae bacterium
TAGAACCGGGTGCTCCCCGACCCCTCTCAGTCGCAAATCGGAGATTTGCGACAGCTCTCCCCAAGGGGCGAGCCAAGGCGGCCCGCAGGGCCGCAGGCTGTGTTAAGTCGATATGCATGTTAAGAAATAATGTCAAATGCCGTTCTTTGCGGATCTGGAAGGCAACTCCGGATAATACATGGGAACCGAACTTGCCCGTGGGCTCAGGCGTCCCGGGTGCAGCAGGTGAAGCCGGCGTCGATATAGTTGGCCAGGAACCGGGCCTTGAACCGGCGTTCGTCGCACAGCCGATCCGGATCTCCGGAGACGTCCAGGAGTTCCGGGAGCACGAAGCGGATGCAGCGGACGGTTACATTCCGGCAGCCGCTTTCGTAATGGGCGGGGATTACCAGCGTCTTCATTCCCCGGCGGTACTCGTTGCACCGGTGGTCCACCTCGGTCAGGATCACCGCCAAAGCCACCCGTCTTCCGGGGCAGACATTGGGAATGGCCACGTCCAGCTTCAAGATCCGGCCCAGGGATTCCAGGGAGACTTCCCCGGCGTCAAATTCCAGCTCCGTCTCACAGCCCTCCAGGACCACATCCACGGGCTCGGGGCAGGGTTCCGGAATCACCACCACGCCGCCGCAGTCAACCTGGATTCGGGGATCACCGAAGTCCGGGGTCTGGTCCTGGTCGTCCTGATAGTCGATGGACTCGTTGACCGGGAGCAGTCCCTGGCATAATCCCAGATGCGTGGCCGTAAAGCGCAGGACCGCCTCCTGGCTCTGGGTCGCGCCCAGCTCAGGGATGGTCCAGCGGATGTGCTGATCGCTGATCAGGCTGGCGGAGCCTATGCTGGGGGCCGTCACGGATTGGATGCGGAAGCAATCTGTGACGAAATCGTCGAGGACAATGTTGGTGGCGCCGGGGCTGGTGATGGTCCGGGCCAGATTGCCGAAAATGGCCTCCAGCTCCGCGTCACTGGGGGAGATGGACACATGGTCCGCGTCCGGCGGGGAGGCCCACTGGCGCAGAGCCGGTTCGTCGATGCCGCCGTTCCCGGAAAGGCCGATGATATAAATGATTACCCCGGCGGCTTTGGCGGCGGCAGCCACGGGACCCGCGTCCCCACCTACGGTGGTGAATCCGTCGGTGACCATGACCATCACCTTGGCGTTGACGGACATGGGATCAAACAGGGCCAGAGCTTTGGTGAAGGCGTCATGGTGGTTGGTAAAGCCCCCCGCGGTCAGGGCGTTGACCGCTCCTTTCAGGTCTGCCACGGAGGTGATGAGCTGCGTGTCCTGGACGGCGGTGTCGGCAAAGCTGACAATGCCCATGCGGCTTCCGCCGCCGATGACGCCGTTCTGCGTACCGTCGGTGGATTCGTCAATGATGTCGATGAATTCGTTGGCCGCGTTTTTCAGAGCGGGCAGGCTCCGGGTCATGCTGCCGGACCGGTCCAGAATCAGCACAATGTCCGTGGGATTCGAGGCAATGTCCGGCTCCGCGCCCAGGGTCAGGACCACCTCAAAGCTTCCACCGCAGGAGATTTTATCGGTGCTCAAATCTTTTGTGGATTTCGTAATTGCCATGGGATCATTCCTTTCTGCCCCGTGCCGGGGCTGTTCCAGAATATGACCCGGTTCGATGATTTGTGCGGGAAAAAGAAGCCCGGCTTCCCACAGAGGAAACCGGGCTTGGGGTCAAATATGGAACGGAATCAGAACAGGGGTACCACGGCGCCTTCGTAGGTGTTCTCGATGAAGGTCTTCACCTCGTCGCTCTGCAGAGCCTTGACCAGGGCCTGAATCTTCTCGCTGTTTTCGTTGCCGGACTTTACGGCCAGCACGTTGACATAGGCCTCGGCAGCATCGCCGTCGGCGGCTTCCACAGCCAGGGCCTCGGCGACCTTCAGACCGGCGTCAATGGCGTAGTTGCCGTTGATAACGGCCACGTCCACATCCTGCAAGGTGGTGGTCAGCAGTTCGGCCTTCACCTCCACGATTTCGTAGTTGTGGGGGTTGTCGATGATGGAGTCCTTGGAGGCGGACAGGCCAACGCCCTCTTCCAGAGTGATCAGGCCTTCCTGGGCCAGCAGCAGCAGGGCACGGGCCTCGTTGGTGGCGTCGTTGGGCACGGCGATCTGGGCGCCGTCAGCCAGCTCGGCCAGAGAGGCGGTCTTGCCGGCGTAGATGCCGAAGGGCTCATAGTGGATGCCGGCGGCGCTGACCATGTCGGTGCCCCGGGACTCGTTGAACTCGTTCATGTAGGTGATGTGCTGGAAGTAGTTGGCGTCCAGTTCGCCCTCGTCCAGGGAGGTGTTGGGCAGCACGTAGTCGTCAAACTCCACGATCTCCAGGGTGTAGCCGTCTTCCGCCAGGATTTCTTTGGCGATCTCCAAAATCTCCGCGTGGGGGGCGGGGGTGGCGCCGACTTTGATGGTCTTGTCGTCGGAACCGCCGCAGGCGGCCAGAGCCAGGGTCAGGGTCAGGGCCAAAACGATTGCCAGGATCTTTTTCATGATTCATACACTCCTTTTGTTATTTATGGGTAATGCGCTTGTCTGTCTTGACGCACAGGCGCGTACCGACGGTTTGGATGATCTGCACCAGGATCACCAGCAGGATCACGGCCACATACAGCACCACTGTCTGTCCCCGGCCGTGGCCCCGCATGAGGGCGATGGCGCCGAGACCGCCGCCGCCGATGGAGCCGGCCATGGCGCCGTAGCCTAAGATGGTGATGGCGGCGTTGGTGGCGCCGCTGATCAGGCTGGGCTTGCACTCAGGCAGCATGACCTTGGTGACGATCTGCCAGGTGGAGCAGCCCATGGACTGGGCGGCCTCCACCACGCCCCGGTCGATCTCCCGGAGGCTGGCCTCCACCAGCCGGGCCACGTAGGGGGCGGCGGCCACGGTCAGGGGGATGATGGTGGCGGTGGTTCCGATGGAGGTGCCCAGGATCAGGCGGCTCAGGGGGAAGACCATGACCATGAGGATCAGGAAGGGAATGGAGCGCAGCAGGTTGATGAGGGTGTTCAGAACCCGCATAAGATTCTTGGGCATGGGACGGATGCCGTTTTCCTCGCCGGTGACCAGCAAAATGCCAAGAGGCAGGCCGATCAGGTAGGCAAAGACCGCGGCCAGCAGGGGGGCGTACAGGGTCTCCCAGATGGCGAAGGGGATGTTGGCCGGATCCAGCAGGAATTCCACCTGCTCCAAGGCTTTGTTCACGCCCCAGCTTTCCAGCAGAGCGGCAATTTTTTCTGTCATAGGTTACACCTCCTCGGCAGTCACGCCCGCAAAGGCGTTCAGGTAGTCCAGTATGGTTTTCTTCTTCTCCGCTTCCTCCGGCAGGCTGATGAGCATGGTGCCGAAGGCCTTGCCGTCCACGTTCCGGGTGTCCGCGCCCATGATGCTGACCTTCATCCCCAGATCCATGACCAGGGAGGCGATAATGGGATCGGCGGAGGCGTTGCCGTTGAAGGCGATCCGGGCCAGGGGCATGTCCTCTGCCAGGGGCAGGGCCATGCTGGGGCTGACCAGACGCCGTCCGGCGGGGGACTTGGGATTGCGGAAGACCTCCTCCACCGCTCCGATCTCCGCCACCTGTCCGGCGTCCAGAATGGCCACCCGGTTGCAGATCTGCTCAATGACAGACATCTGGTGGGTGATGATGATGATGGTGATGCCCCGCTCCCGGTTGATGGTCTGCAAGAGCTTCAGAATGGCGTCGGTGGTCTTGGGGTCCAGGGCGGAGGTGGCTTCGTCACACAGCAGCACCTCCGGATCTGAAGCCAAGGCCCGGGCGATGGCGACGCGCTGCTTCTGGCCGCCGGAGAGCTGAACCGGATAGGCCGCCGCCTTGTCCGGCAGTCCTACGGTCTCCAGTAGCTCCATGGCCCGCTGCTTCGCCTCCTTCCTGGGTATCCCCGCCAGTTCCATGGGGAAGCAGATGTTGTCCAGACAATTGCGCTGCTCCAGCAGGTTGAAGCTCTGGAAGATCATGGAGATCTTCCGGCGCTGCATCCGAAGTTCCTTTTCCTTCAGTCCGGTCAGATCACGGCCGTGGAAGAGCACCGCGCCCTGGTTGGGATGCTCCAGCAGGTTGACGCACCGGACCAGGGTGCTCTTGCCCGCGCCGGACAGGCCGATGATGCCGAAGATCTCTCCGGGGTAGACTGCCAGGGACACGTCCCGCAGGGCGGATACCTGGCCGCCGCCGGCGCCGAAGGTCTTCGTCAGGTTTTTCAGTTCAATAATTGGTTCCATTTCCTCACCTCATAAAAAACAAAAAGTCCTTGTGCCGCAGCACAAGGACGGACCAAACCGTGTTACCACCTTGTTTCACAGCAGCCTCACAGCTGCCGCCTCCGGGAGTACCGACATACTCCTGCGCGATAACGGGCGCACCCGTCGGGAACTACCTATCGCCCCCGCGGCTCCGAGACCATGTTCGGCGTCATCCTCCGTACCCCATTCCACCAGCCGGGGCTCTCTGAACGGCATCCTGAGCGCGTACTCTTCTCTTCACAGCCTGTTTGCGAATATTGCATTCATTGTAAACCATTCGCCCGGATTCGTCAATAGGTTTTTCAGAAAAATCCCGCCGAAAAATGTCTGGCCGGGGCCGGGCGCCGCCGGGAGGGACCCTGGGCCGGTTCCTGCTGTTTTACCGGATGGGCCTGATCCGGCTGATTTACGGCTATTGAACGGAAATAATCGCGGCACGCCGAAGCGGAAGGCGTGCCGCGATTGGCTCATTCGGTTTCGAATTCCTGAGCCACCTGGACCAGCAGCTCCCGGATGGGCAGATGCTGGGGACAGATGCCCTCGCACTGGCCGCATTGCAGGCAGTCAGAGGCTTTGCTGCCCTCCTTGGCGTGGATGTTGTAGTAATAGTTGGAATTCCAGTTGTTGAACTGCTTCTTGGCGTTCATGCAGGCGAAGAGGTCGGGGATGGCGATGCCCTGGGGGCAGACCTCGGTGCAGTAGCGGCAGGCGGTGCAGGGGATCAGCCCCTGGCCCCGGAAAATGGCGCAGACCCGGTCAATGGCTTCCCGCTCACGGGCGTCCAGGGGACGGAAATCCTTCATATAGCCCACGTTGTCGTTTACCATGTCCATGGAGCCCATGCCGGACAGGACCATCATCACACCCTCCTGGCTGGCGGCAAAGCGAATGGCATAGCTGGCATTGGAACCGCCGCCCAGATCGTCGAAGACCGCCTGGGCCTCCGGGGGCAGATTCACCAGAGAACCGCCCTTCACCGGCTCCATGACGATGGCGGGCTTGCCGTGCTTGCGGCAGACCGCCAGGCATTTCCCGGACTCCACGGAGGCGTCGTCAAAGTCCACGTAGTTGAGCTGGATCTGTACCACCTCCACCTGGGGGTATTCGGTGAGGATTTGGTCCAGCACTGCGGCCTTGTCGTGGAAGGAGATGCCGAAGTGGCGGAACTTGCCCTCGGATTGCAGCTCCAGGGCGGTCTCGTAAGCCTTCAGAGATTTGTAGCGCCGGAAGATGTTCTTGTCCTGAGCGTGCATCAGGTAGAAGTCGAAGTACTCCACGCCGCAGGCCTCCAGCTGGGCCTGGAACAGGGGACGGATGTCCTCGGTCTTCTGGAAGAAGTGGTTGGAAAGCTTGTTGGTCAGGATGTATCGCTCCCGGGGATACCGGGAGGTCAGGCAGCGGTTCAGGGCGACCTCGCTGTGTCCGTTGAGATAGCCGTGGGCAGTGTCAAAGTAGTTAAAGCCGGCGTCCAGGAAGGCGTCCACCATCCGGCAGGTCTGCTCATAGTCCACCTGCTCGCCGTCCATGGGCAGACGCATGCATCCGAAGCCGAAGTTCCCGCGCACTTCCGGAAAGTAGGGATTCATCTTCGATTCCTCCTTGTATGGATTTCATCCAGGGTACAGGAGCAGTATACCATCCGGTAGCAGCTACCGGTCAAGAGGCAAATTCGACAAGAATGAGGAAGAAAACTTGGGAACTCTGAATAAATACCCATGCGCTTTCACAGTGCGCCATCACTTATGAAAGGCTTCGGCGCATGGGTATTGATATGCATCCGCATCGGTTGCCCCACAAGGGACGGCTCCGGGAATGTCACTGCACCACGTTAAAGCGTTGACAAGGATTCTGTGGTTTGGTATAATTGCAGCGTTCTTTCCACATTCCCTATCCGGCTGCGCGAAGGGGCCGGAAAAATCGGGGGATGTGTTTCAGGAGGTATGGATCATGGAGCTGAAGGACCATGTGCTGGCCCTGGAGGACCGGCTGGTGACCTGTCTTCGGGAGAATCTGCGGATTCCCAGCGTCCGGGGCCCGGCACGGGAGGGCGCCCCCTACGGCGCGGAAGTCCGGGAGAGTCTGGACCATGTGCTGAAAACGGCAAGGGATCTGGGCTTCCGGACGGAAAATGTGGACGGCCACCTGGGCTGGTGCGAGTACGGCAGCGGCGAAGAAATGGTGGCGGTTCTGGGGCATCTGGACGTGGTCCCCGCCGGAGAGGGCTGGACCCGGGACCCCTTCGGCGGGGAGCTCCGGGAGGGCAGGATCTGGGGCAGAGGGGCCACCGACGACAAAGGACCCACCATTGCGGCCCTCTTTGCCCTGGCGGCCCTTCGGGATTCGGATCTTCCCATCCGGCGGCGTGTCCGGCTGCTCTTTGGCTGCAATGAGGAGACCGGCTCGGCAGATGTGAAGTATTACCTGGCCAAGGGCGGCCAGGTCCCGGTCATGGGATTTACCCCGGATGGGGAGTACCCGGTGATCAACGGCGAAAAGGGAATTGTCAACGCCTGTTTCTCCCGGACCTACACCCAATCCGGCCCGCTGAAGCTGCTGGCTGCTCAGGGCGGCGACGCCCCCAATGTGGTCCCGGCCCGGGCCTGGGCCAGACTGGCCTGTTCGAAGGAGCTGGCAGCCCGGCTGGCGCGGACGACCATTCCCAAGGTCAGCTTCGACGAGGCGGACTGCGGCCTGCTTGTGCGGGCTCAGGGCATCAGCGCCCACGGCAGCACCCCCGGCCAAGGAGAAAACGCCATTGGCCGTCTGCTCCTGGCGCTGGACACCCTGCCCCTTACGGGAGAATTGGCGGAGGCGGTTCATTTCCTGGCCCGGACCCTGGGCATGGAGACCGACGGCCGGTCCGCGGGGATTTCCCTGTGGGACCGGGTCTCCGGCGGGCTGACCCTGAATCTGGGCGTCCTGGAGGCCGGCGAGGACAGAATGTCCCTGAAGATCAACTACCGGTATCCCGTGACGAAGGATTTTGCGGACTGCGGGCCCATCCTCAACGAGGCCTTTGGGAAGGCGGGCTTCACTTTGGATTCCCAGGTCCACAAGCCAAAGCTCTATATTCCCGAGGACAGCCGGCTGGTCTCTACCTTGCTTCAGGTCTACCGGAGCCAGACCGGTCTGGAGGGAAAGGCCAAGTGCATCGGCGGCGGAACCTACGCCAAGGCGCTGCCCAACACCCTGGCCTTCGGCCCGGTTTTTCCCGGCGACGAGGTCCGGGAGCACAAGCCCGACGAGTATATCAGCCTTTCCAATCTGATGAAAAACGCTCAGATCATTGCGGCGGCAATGTATGAGATGGCAAAATAACAAGGAGCAGGTGAGTCAAATGAAAATTACCAATGTACGCCTGGGCCGGATCTCCGTGCCTCTGCGCACCCCCTTTAAGACTGCCCTGCGCACGGTGGACAGTGTGCGCGACGTGATTGTGGAGATTCACACGGACTGCGGCGCCGTGGGCTACGGCGAAGCGCCGCCCACCGGGGCCATCACCGGCGACACCACCGGGGCCATCATCGGCGCCATTGAGGATCACATTGCCAAGACTATCCTGGGCCGGGAGGTGGAGGACTTTGAGCCGCTGATCCAGTCGGTGCAGAAGTGCGTTGTGGGCAATTCCAGCGCGAAGGCCGCCGTGGACATGGCCCTGTGGGACCTGTACGGCCAGCTGTACAGCATCCCGGTGTACAAGCTTCTGGGCGGCGGACGCAGGCAGATCGTCACGGATATCACCATCTCCGTAAACGATCCCGAGGTCATGGCCAAAGACGCCCTTCTGGCCTTGGACCGGGGCTACGACTGCCTGAAAATAAAGGTGGGCGTGAATCCGGAGCTGGACGTTGCCCGGCTGGCCGCCGTCCGCAAGGCTGTGGGCAGGGAGGTGGTCATCCGCATCGACGCCAATCAGGCATGGACCCCCAAGCAGGCGGTGAAAATCCTGAACCGGATGCAGGAGCAGGGGCTGGACATCGAGCTGGTGGAGCAGCCTGTGAAGGCCCACGACTTGGAGGGACTGAAATACGTCACCGAGCGCAGCTATGTTCCGGTGCTGGCGGACGAGGCGGTCTTCTCCGCGGAGGACGCCATGACCATTCTGAAAATGGGGGCTGCCGACCTGATCAACATCAAGCTTATGAAGTGCGGCGGCATCTACAACGCCCTGAAGATCGTCTCTGCCGCCGAGGTATACGGAGTGGAGTGCATGATCGGCTGTATGCTGGAGGCGAAGATCTCCGTCAACGCCGCGGTCCACCTGGCCTGCGCCAAGGGCGTCATCACCAAGGTGGATCTGGACGGCCCGGTGCTGTGCAGGGAAGATCCCGTCCTGGGCGGCGCGGCCTTTGATGAGCGGCTGATTACGGTCTGCGATGCCCCCGGCCTGGGCATCCGGGGAATCGAGGCGGGAAAGCTGGTCTATCTGGACTGACCGGCATCCGTAAGAACCACGGATGCACGGAGGAAATGGGCAAGATCCGCTGCTCAGCTGTAGATGATGGATTCATACCATTTCTTGCGCATATGATTCTCTACAAAAAATGCAGGCGCTTTCCGGATTTGGAAGGCGCCTGCTTTTTAACGGGTTTACAGGAAAAACTTTCGATACATGGCATCCCGAGCGTTCCGGTTCAACGACAGGAAAACCAGGGTAAGGCCAAACAGAATCAGCACGATCAGAGGATAGAAGGACCAGCCCAGGAAGCGATGGCGTTGAAAGACCTCGTAGATCAGCCATTCCAACAGGGTCAGGAAGACGCCCAGAGCGGCGAAGGCGCCGCCGAAAATCAGCAGCTTCCGTTTTGGAAACCGGCGAAGCAAGGCCAGCAGGGCGGTCAGAAACAGCCCCAGAACCGCGGTCACAGGCAGGGCAAAGGGCATGAACCACTGCCCGGACACGGAATGCTCAATATATTTCAGGAACAGTCCCACTCCTGTAAACCACAGGGGGACGAAGATCAGGGAATCGGGCCTGGAGAACCAGAAGGGGAGCACAGAGCCTAGATACACCACCAGCAGTCCGCCCACCACGTAGCCGGACCAGGTGATCCGGCCGCTGATCTGCCAGTTGCACACCAGGGTGATGAGGCACGGCAGCAGAAACAGGGCGGTGACCACGATCTGGGCGGCCAGGGACCGCTCTGGCTGGGGCGGATAGTGGCCCCTTGGGTAGAGGGGCTCCCCGGCGGGGCGGGGCAGGGCGGGATGATAGACAGGCGTGGCGCACAGGGGGCAGACGGTTTCCGCGTCCCCCAGCTTTACACCGCAGTTGGCACAATACATCTTTACTCACCTCAATTGCTCCGGACCAAAGGCGTCAGGCCCAGGTCCTTCAGGACCCGGCACAGGTGGTATTCCAGCTCCGGCTCCCGGATGTTTCGGATCACGTTCATATACAGGGTGTCTCCCCAGGTGATCACGCCGCAGTTGTAGGGGGCTGTGGCCTGGACGCCCAGAATAAAGTCCAGACGCTTCACATACGGCGTCATGGCTGCGGGCATGGTCACGGCTCCCAGGTTGGACAGGCTCAGGCTGGATTTTCGCTCGCCCACCTGATGGAAGACGGCCTTCATCACCAGATTCTTGAGGAACAGAGGCACCGCGCGAAGGGCCAAAATCCGTTCGCCGGCCACATTGGCCGCGATCATGGCGCCCATGTATTTGGGCTGCACTTCCAGGCCCATGTGGTGGCGGACAGCATCGCAGATCTCCCGGAAGGTGTACGCGCCCAGCCGTGGGTCGATCTGAGGGGTGGTGAAGAGGACAAAGTTTCGCACAGACGTACTGGGGAAGAGCCTGCGCAGATCCACGGGAAGCAGAACCTTTACAGGCCGCTGCCGGCGGCGGTTGGGTACACGGATCTGCTGAATGTCCTGAATGGCCATCATGGTGGCGGCGCAAAGGAAGGCGGTCAGACTGACGCCGTATTCGCGGGCCTTGCGCAGGACCTGGTCCACAGGCAGCTCCAGGCAGGTAATGTGCTGGAAACCGCCGGTCTCCAGGGTGCCGGTGATCCGATAGGCGTCGTCGGCCCGGCGGCTGGCGGATCGGGGGCCTGCGTATTTCTGAAAGCTGTCCTCCAGCTCCCCCGGGGAAGGGGGTTCCGTCCGGTCCAGGACGCCCTGCTCCGCCGGAACCGCAATGCCGTACTTCCGGTGGAGATATTCGGCAAGCAGGGTTTTCAGGAAGATCAAGGCCCCGTTGCCGTCGGTCAGGGCGTGGAAGAATTCCAGGGCGATGCGGTCCCGGTAGACGATCACCCGAAAGGCACACCGGCGGACCTCCCACGGGTACATCTTGACCAGGGGATAGCTGTACTCCTCCCGAATCCGGGGCGCCTGCTCCACCTGCTCCAGGTAGTACCAGAAAAATCCCCGCCGAAGCCGGGCGCAGATGGAGGGGAAGCGGCCCACCGTTGCGTCCAGAGCCGATTGGAGCACAGCCCGGTCCACGGGTTCGGTCAGGGTGGCGGACAGGCGGAAGATGTTGCTCCAGTTCTTGCTCCTGGCGGCGGGATAGATTTTAGCGGCGTTATCCAGAGGCAGCCATCGCGGCGCGGGCCGTCGGGACATGGATTCGTCATGCAAAGTCATGGGAATACCTCCTGATTCCGGGAGCTGGACCCCAGGGTACGGGTCCCACCTTTTTACCACATCCGAAGGCGTAAGTCAAGAAAATCAAACGCTGCCGGAGGAAAAGGGACTTTATTCGCGGCGGAAAGGCAATTATTGTAAGGAAAATGGAAAAATCCATTTTGCGTCGGAAGAATCCGGGGTGCTTTACCGCCACTGGTATTGTTCCAGATCCACACAGCCGTTTGCCTTCAGGAAGACACCTTCCGCCCGAAGCAGGGCTGCCTGCTCCGGCCAATGGGGAGCCGGACGCCCGGCGTGGTTTACCACCCGGTGGCAGGGATAGTCGCCGTACAGTTGGGATATGCGCAGGATTCGGCCCACCAGCCGGGAGTTTTTGGGCCTGCCGGTGAGGGCGGCGATCTGGCCGTAGGTGGCGACCTTTCCCGCCGGAATCTCCTCCACTACCGAGAGGATCTCATAGATCAGCCCTTCATCCATGGTTCTGTGCCTGCTCCAGGGTCAGGAGCCAGCGCTTCCGGTCGATCCCTCCGGCATAGCCGGTCAGAGCGCCCTTTGCCCCCACCACCCGGTGGCAGGGGATGAGGATGGAGATGGGATTGCGTCCCACGGCTCCGCCTACGGCCTGAGCGGACATGTGGGGAAGCCCCCGCATTTCGGCAAGGGCCTGGGCGACCTGGCCATAGGTGCGGATCTCACCGTAGGGAATGGCGGCCAGGAGCTGCCAGACATCCCGCTGAAAGTCGGTTCCGGACAGGTGCATGGGTGGTGTGAAGTCTGGCCTGCGGCCGGAAAAGTACAGGTCCAGCCAGTGCTTGGTCTGGGTAAAGACGGGAATCTCCCGCTCCACAGGGTCCGGCCCCAAGGTCCGGGCGAAGTATTTCTGCCCCGGAAACCACAGGCCCGTCAGGCAGGCCGTGTCTGCCGACAGAAGGATTTCTCCCAGGGGAGAGGCGTAGGAGCTGATGTACTGCATAGGCTCCCCTCTCATTCCCAGGAGGCGGTGAAGGCTTCGAAGCTCTGCTCCAGAAGCTGGGTCAGTTCATTTTGGCTCAGGGCGGAAAGATCCTGGTCGTTGGAGGAGATCCAGCCAAGGGTCACGGTCACGGAGGACAGCCCAGAGAACCGGTCCGCGGCGGCGCTGTCGTAGGCCTCCTGGGAGATGGGGTTCCCCTGGGCGTCGGCACAGGTGATTTCCGCGGAGCCGTCATCGGTGTACAGCTCAGTCTTCTGTGCCAGGACCTGATCGGACAGGTCTCCCTGGTACAGGGTCAGAGCCCGGACGCTGTAGTGGTATTCCGGCGCGCCGATTTTCAATGTGTCGCTGAAGATGTAGTGATACTGTCCCGCGGCGGCGTCGTAATAGCATTGTGCCGTATTCTGGAAGGAGAGATCCGCTTGGGAATCCCCTTCCGGAAGGGACATCCGGGCTTCCGCCAGAGTCTGGGTCTCAGGGTCTGCCTCCCAAAGATGGTTGGTGGAGAAGTGGCCGGTGCCCTGGCAGAAGCTGGCCAGGATCTCCAGGCGGCCGTTCTGGTCCAGGTCCGTCACCGCGAAGAATACGGGAGCGGAGACCTCCGTGTTGATAACGGACAGCCACTGGCTCCGATTGGCGGCAAACAGCTCCAATTGTCTCTGCGGTTCCGAGGAGACGTCCGGCTCGGTGGCGGCGGTGGTTGACAGGGAAGCCTGGGACTCCGCGGCGGTGGCAGGCAGGGAGGGCTGAGGCTCTGTGGTCTCCCGGACGGAGGAGGGGCCGCAGGCGCATAGAAGGGCGGCAATGGACGCCAGCAGCGGGAGAAAGCGAAATTTCATAGGGCAGCAACCTTTCTGTATTTCGGGAATCAAAATGAATCGTTTGAGGCAAAATCCCTCGGCGTCAGCTTTTGCCGATTTCATCAGAGCTTCCCGGGGGATTTATGCTTCCATTATAGCAAGCCGTTGGGAAAAAGCAACGCCTCTCAGGGGCGTTTGCCGCTGAGAGGCGTAAATTTAAGAAAAAATAAAACAAATCAGAGAGCTTTGGACTCAGAGAACCTTGGACAGGAAATCCCGGAGCCGGGGGTTCTGGGGATTTCCGAACACCGCCTCGGGGGAGCCCTGCTCCAAGATTTTGCCCCCGTCCATGAACAGGATACGGTTGCCCACTTCACGGGCGAAGCCCATTTCATGGGTGACCACCACCATGGTCATGCCGTCGGAGGCCAGTTCCTTCATAACATTCAGAACTTCGCCGACCATTTCCGGGTCCAGAGCGGAGGTCGGCTCGTCGAAGAGCATGACCTTTGGATTCATGGCCAGAGCCCGGACAATGGCGATGCGCTGCTTCTGACCGCCGGAGAGCTGACTCGGATAGGCGTCCGCCTTTTCCTCCAGACCAACCCGGCGCAGCAGCTGCATGGCGGCCTGATCCGCCTCAGCCTGGGTCATAAGGCCCGTGCGGACCGGAGCCAGGGTGATGTTTCGCAGGATGGTCATGTTGGGGAAGAGGTTGAAGTGCTGGAAGACCATGCCCATCTTCCGGCGGACGGCGTTGATGTCGGTATTGGCATCGGTGATCTCCACACCGTCGAAGGTAATGGTACCGGCGGAGGGCTCCTCCAGCAGGTTCAGGCTGCGCAGGAAGGTGGACTTGCCGGAGCCGGAGGGGCCGATGATGACCACCTTGTCGCCGGGGTAGATGTGCTCGGAAATGTCGTCGAGCACCAAGTGGTCGCCGAAGGATTTGCTTAAGTGCTTAACGTCGATCACTTTGACGAAGCCTCCTTTCCAGAATGCCCAGCAGCCAGGAGAAGATGATCACCAGCAGCAGATAGATGCAGGCTACGCCGATGAGGGGGAACATCTGCTCGTAGGTTCTGCCGTAGATGGCCTGGGCGGCGTAGACCAGCTCCTTGCCGCCGATGACGGTGATCAGGGAGGTGTCCTTCAGCAGAATGATGAACTCATTGCCCAGGGAGGGGAGAATGGCCTTGAAGGCCTGGGGAATGACGATGAAACGCATGGTGTCGGCGTAGTTCAAGCCCAGGCTTCTGCCGGCTTCCGCCTGACCGGGATCCAGGGCCATAAGGCCGCCGCGGATGATCTCGGCAACGTAAGCGCCGGAGTTGATGCCCAGAGTCAGGGCGCCAACCATGTTGTAGTTGCGGGAGGAAGAGAAAATCACGAAGCCCATGATCAGCAGCTGGACCATCATGGGGGTGCCCCGGATCACTGTGACGTAGACCTTGCACACGGCGTTGACCAGCCCCAGAATGGGGTTGCGTTTGCCGGGACGCTGCTGGTCGTGGGCGGTACGGATCATGGCCACCAGGACGCCCAGGAGGATGCCGATGGCCAGAGCCATGGCGGTGACCAGCAGGGTGGTGCCCACGCCCTTGAAGTACTGGATCCAGCGGTCCCCTTCAATAAAGGCCTGGTAGAATTTTACATAAAATTCCTGCAAAAATGTGGCGCTGCCTTCCCGCAGCAAAGGTTTCCAAGCTTCGTATAGTTCCACAGACTCACTCCTATCTTTGACGATGAACGAGAACGATTGTCTCCGGAAAACCCTCATGCAGGCGAGCGCTTTCCGCGGACCATCGGAAAACAGGACCCAAGGGCGGCAGTGCCGCCCTTGGGAAAAGGTCAGATCATTCGGCGGAGATGTACTTGTCGATGATGGCCTGGACGGTGCCGTCGGCAGTCAGCTCGGCCAGAGCGGTGTTGATGGCGTCCAGCAGGGCGGTGTTGTCCTTACCCACGCCGATGGCGTAGGACTCCTCCACCCAAGCGCCGTCCAGCAGAACCAGGCCGGGATTGGCGGAGACGAACTCCTGAGCGGGGGCGTTGTCGATGATGACGCAGTCCACCTGGCCGTTCATCAGGGCCTGCACGGCGCTGGCGCCGTTGTCATAGGCGGTGACGTGATCTTCGCCGTAGTCGCCGGAGGCGTAGATGTAGCCGGTAGTGCCGCGCTGGGTGCCGATCATCTTCTCACCCAGGTTGTCCATGGTCACGTCGGAGCCTTCCTTGACAATGACGGATTGGATGCCGGTGGCGTAGCTGTCAGAGAAGTTCATGACCAGCAGACGCTCCTCGGTGACGGAGACACCGGCCATGACAATGTCGGACTTGCCGTTCTGGACGGCCAGCAGGGCAGCGTCAAAGTCCATGTCGTCAATCTGCAGCTCCAGGCCAAGCTTTTCGGCAATGGCCCCGGCGATCTCTACGTCGATGCCCTCGAAGCCGCCGTCGTCGGTGGTCATCTCATAGGGAGGGAAGGCGGCGTTGGTGGACATAATCAGCTTGCCGGGTTCTACGGTGGTCAGGGCGGCGCCGGATTCGGCGGTGGTCTCAGGAGCGCCGGTGGTCTCGGAAGCCTCGGTGGTCTCAGCGGCGGCGGTGGTTCCCACGGAGGCCTCGGTGGTCTCGGCGGTCTCGCTGCCGGAGCAGCCTGCAAACATGCCCATGACCATCAGAACGGCCAAGGAAATCGCGAATACCTTTTTCATGGATGTTACTCTCCTTTTCATCTTGTTCCCCCTGCGGAAGATCCGGTCAGAGGATGAATAAATCATACACCGAATCGTATGCGCTGTCAATTGTCTATCTGTACAATCCTCCCGGATAATATGCCGGTTGCGTAAGAAAAAAAGCACAAAATACGAAAGTGAAGCTGGAAATATTCAATTATCCAAAAATCGTATGCAGAACCGCGGCTTGAATAAAAGCGCATAATATGAAAATATATTGAATAAAAATGCGAATGCTCGAAGGGATACGGCGGACAGCCCGGCGGGGCGGGCCGGAGCGCGCCGGATGGATATCGGGGACTTCCTCCCCCGGCCCGGGGCGGGGAGGTCTTCCGGCGGAGGGCCGGACCCTCCGGGAAAATACCAGCCCGGACGCCGATCAGGCTTGGGATGAGATTATGGACTGGGGCTTAATCGTTGCGGGAAGACACAATATAACAGAAAAAGTCCCTGGAATACCGCGAAACAGGCAGGATTCGCAAAGGCGCGTTGTCGAAAACGGTCGGAGTTGAAAAAAATATTGCCTGGATTCTGTACATATTGCATAAAATTGATAAAAATATGAAAAACGTTTGACATCATGGGGGGGACAGGGTAAAATATGATCATAGTTTATTTATGGAACTATGCCTATGGGCGGAAAAGCGAAAAGCGGGATATCCCGCTTTTTCTTCCATGTGTATACACACGGAAGAATGAGGGCTTGAATGGTAAAACCCGGACAGGCCCACGGCACGGGGCATGGACCCATGGATAAATGAAATAAAAGTAAACAAGGAGGAAACAAAATGAAAAAGCTTTTGGCTTTGCTGCTGGCTGCGGCTATGGTCCTGTCCCTGGCTGCCTGCGGCGGCGAAACCGCGGAGACCACCGCTCCCGCTTCTGTGGCTACGGACGCTGCGACTGTCCCCACCGATCCGGCGGATGAGGTCGCCTACGCGGAGCTGAAGAGCCTGGCCAACAAGGAGTACGGCACCGACTATGTGTCTCTGTACAGCGAGTTCGGCAAGGAAACCACCATTGACCAGGTCATCGAAGACGAAGAGACCGGCAATGCCTACATTGAGATCGACGGCGTGCTGTACACGCTGGGTCTGGACTTCCTGTCTCGGGCCATGGTCTACAATACTTCCGTCCCCGAGGGCGGCGAGTGGGAGACCGAGGATGACGTCTACGCCACTTGGTGGAGACTGTATATCCAGCGCTGGAACAACCTACTGCCTGAGATCCCCCTGTACTCCAACGAGTACTACGATCTGTACAACGCGCAGATCAAGGGTGTGGAGGAGTATCCCACCAACCCCTATTGGAGCCCCTCCCACGCTCTGATCGACTGGACTTCCGAGAAGGACGACGGCTCCATCATCCTGGGCAATGTCACCGACCTGTCCGGTAAGTTCCGTTACGCCACCTTCGGCGGCACCAACCCCGGCGCGGCTGACCTGGACATTCAGGATCTGACCCGCGGCCTGGAGACCGTCGCCATCACCAAGGAAGGCGCTTTGGTCTGGAACGACACCGTTGTCAAGGAGCACACTGAGGTTGACAACGAGGACGGTTCCCGGACCTACACCATCACCATCTATGACGATCTGAAGCTGTCCGACGGCACCCCCGTCACTTCCAAGAACTACGTGGTGTTCCCCATGGTGTTCTCCTCCGCAGTCGGCGCGCAGGCGGCCGGTAAGAACCACAATGCCAGCTTGCAGACTGTTGGCTTTGAGGGCTTCTCCAACTACGACGGCACCAACGCCGGTCAGACCACCGAAGGCGGCGAGACCATCACCAAGGAGCTGACCGGCCTGCGGCTGATCGACGACTACACCTTCTCCGTCACCATCGACGCTGAGTATCTGCCTTTCTTCTACGCCATCAACTACGGCATGTTCTACGCTGACGATGTGGCGCTGTGGATCGGCGACTGTGACATCAAGGACGACGGCAACGGTGTGTACTTCACCGACGACTTCTACGCCAAGAACGGCGATTCCTATGTGATGGCTGAGCACATCAAGGATTCCGCCTGGAATGTTGACCAGACCTACGCCTACTCCGGCCCCTATGTTGTGGACTCCTACGACGAGGCCGATAAGTCCGTTGTTCTGAAGATCAACCCCGAGTTCAAGGGTAACTACGAGGGTACCAAGCCCTCCATCGAGACCGTTGTCTACAAGAAGATCGTCTCTGAGACTCAGATGGCTGACTTCACCTCCGGCGGTCTGGACGTGATCTCCGGCATCACCGGCGGCGACGAGACCAACGAGGCCATCGCCACTGCCGACGCCTCCAACGGCGCGTATGTCTACACCCACTACAGCCGTGCCGGCTACGGCAAGCTGGGCTTCCGCTGCGACTTCGGTCCTGTCCAGTTCGCCGAGGTTCGTCAGGCCATCGCCTACTGCATGGACCGCGCTCAGTTCGCTAAGGACTTCACTGGCGGCTACGGCGGCGTGGTGGACGGCCCCTACTACACCGGTTCCTGGATGTACAAGGCCGCTGTGGAAGACGGCATGATCCTGAACGCCTACGCCACCTCCGTTGACTCCGCCATCGCTGTCCTGGAAGAGGGCGGCTGGGTTTACAACGCCGAGGGCGGCGAGTACACCGAGGGTGTCCGCTACAAGAAGATCCCCGCTGCGGAAATGACTGAGGCTGACAAGACCTTCCAGTCCAAGGACGGCGCCTACAAGACTGTTCAGATCGGCGACGACTACTACATGCCGCTGGTTCTGAACTGGTACGGCACCACCGACAACCCCTTCACCGACCTGCTGATGACCGGTTTCATGAACAATGAGAACCTGGCCACCGCCGGCTTCGTGATCCAGAACACCGTTGGCGAGTTCAATCCCATGCTGGATGAGCTGTATCAGGCTCCCATCTACGGCTATTACGCAGGCACACCTCTGTACACCTGCTTCAACCTCGCCACCGGCTTCACCTCCGCCATTTACGACTTCTCCTACAACCTGACCATCGATCCTGCTGAGTACGACAACTACTCTCTGTACTATATCAAGGATCTGGCCGACGCTTACTGGCTGCAGTAAGTCCCGGTTGTAATCCAATTAGCCGCGTTAAGCAGCAACTCCCCACAGGGCAGGGATCCCGTATCCCTGTCCTGTGGGAATCCCTTTGTTTAACGATTTTCTCCCGCGTCAGCATATGCGGTAAGGCGGGGGCATGCTTCTGGCCATGCCCCAGGCGGCCAACGTTTGCAGTGACAGAAGCAGGCCCTCGCCCTACCCTGCGGCGCGACACACAGGACAGGCTCCCTTAAGATCAAAACGAATCATCTGCGGGAAAGCCCGCATCCTATATACACGCCGGCGGCGCTCCCGCCCACAGCGAAGAAACGAGGAATCACTATGGCAAAATACGTCGTCAAGCGCATTGCGTATATGCTGGTGGTTCTGGTGATCCTGTCTGTGATCATGTTCATGATCTACAGCCTGGTCCCCAGCAACCGCGCCTATACGGATGCCTCCAACGAGATCAAGTCTCTGAAAAATGTGCTCCCCAAGGACAAGATCGATGAAAAATTCGATGAATTATATTTAATGTATCAGCGCCGCTACGGCACGGATACGGACAGCAAGATCATCCGGTATCTGCGCTGGGTGGGCGTTTATCCCCTGTATGACGGCAGCTACAACGGCCTGCTTCAGGGCAACTTTGGCTACTCCTATGAATATCAGAAGCCGGTCCTTGAAGTCATCAAGAACCCCATGATCAATACCATTAAGCTCAATATCTGGGCCACCATTCTGGGCCTGGGTATCACCATCCCCCTGGGCATCGTCTGTGCCGTGAAGCGGGGCGGCAAGCTGGATCAGACTATGTCCATTGTGACCATTCTGGGTTACAGCCTGCCTACTTTCGTTATCAGCATTCTTTTTATCTGGATCTTCTGCTCCAAACTGAACATTTTCCCGCCCAGCGGCATGAAGACGCCGGGCTCCAACTATACCGGCTTCCGTCAGTTCCTGGATGAGATGTATTACATGGCTCTGCCCCTGCTGGTTATGACCTTCTCCTCTCTGGGCGGTATGACCCGGTATGTCCGGGCGTCCATGACCGACGCTTTGAGCATGGACTGCATCCGTACTGCCCGGGCCAAGGGTCTGCGGGAGAAGACCGTCATTTACTCCCATGCCTTCCGTAACGCGCTGATCCCCATTGTTTCCCTGGTTGTCGGCTGGTTCCTGGGCATTTTCGGCGGCTCCTTGGTCGTGGAAAGCATGTTCGCCTGGAACGGCATGGGCAGGCTGATGATCACTTCTCTGCGCACCGCGGACTATGAGGTGGTGCTGCTGATGCAGATGTTCTATGTGGCCATGTCCCTGGTGGGAAATCTGGTTATCGACATTGTCTACGGCATCGTGGATCCCCGGGTCCGTGTGGATAACTAAGCAGAAGGAGGAAAGTGCATTATGGCAAAAAAGAATCAATCTTCCTCCGGTCTGGCAGGAACCCTGAAGCGGTGGTTCCTTCGTTTCTGGAAGGGCGGCGCCAACGCTTTGGCGGACGAAATGGAGGCAAGTAAGGATGACATGTCCGTTGAGGATATCGTCAGCCCCATGCAGCAGGTTGTGCGGAACTTCTTGGACAGAAAGCTGGCAGTTGGCGCTCTGATTGTGCTGATCGCCATGTTCCTGACCATGTTCATCGGACCTATGTTCATGCCCAAATACTATGACGCCTATACGGAAGTCACCCAGAAGAGTATCGCGCCTACCATGTCCATGATGAAGGTCCCCAAGGAACTTGCCAAGGACGTGAAGATGATCGACGGCTATGGTTCCTTCTCTGTGGGCCTGAGCAATGCTGGCAAGGTCTATGTCTGGGGTTCCACCCAGATCGGAACCACCGGCGTGGATGTCGGTGACATCCCGGAGGATGTACAAAACGCCAACATCGTTATGGTGGCAGCCGGCATTGACCACATCATTGCCATTGACGACAAGGGCATCGTCCACGCCTGGGGCAACAACCGCCTGGGCCAGTACACCACCCTTGCTGAAGTGGAGGCCAAGGGAGAGGACATCAACCCCAACATCGCCTATATGCCGGAAGAACTGGTCACCACCGGCATCGATGTGAACAATATCAAGAAACTGACCTGCGGCTATCAGTGTACCGCCATTTTGATGAACGACGGAACCTTTTATCTGTGGGGCAATAAGCTGGCCTATGCCAACATTGACCTGTTCCTCAACGCGGGAACCATGTACGATTTGGACTTTACCCTGAACTATATTGTGGGTATCAACGGAAAGCGCAACTCCATCTACACCGGTTCCCGGGGCCTGTATGATGTGGTCCGGACCGAAGTGGGCGGCAGCACTTATAAGATCAAGGACTACCTGGATGACCGGAAGATTGAGTCCATCACCGCCGCCAATAACAGCATGTGCCTGCTGCTGGACGACGGCAGTGTCTGCTTTGCCGGTGACTACGCCGGTAATCTGACCCCTGCTCCCGTGCTTTCCGCCGATGAAGATTTTGTTCAGATCGTGGCCGGTTCCTATCACTACTCCGGTCTGACGAACAAGGGCAACATCTACTCCTGGGGCAGCAATACCTTGAATCAGACAGAGGTACCCAAGAAGTATGACGGCGCCACCAAGCTGTATAACGGCGCTTTCCAGACCTATGCGGTAAACGAGGAAGACGATGTGGTCGCCAAGTGGGGCCTGAAGGGTTATCTGTTTGGCACCGACACCGCAGGCGCGGATATTTTCCAGCGGATCATCAACGGCGGCAAGATGACCATGACCATCGGCGCTGTGGCGGTTATTATCTCCTCGGTCATCGGCATTATCATTGGCTGCATTTCCGGCTATTTCGGCGGGAAGGTTGACATCCTGCTCATGCGGATTGCGGAGATCTTTAACGCCATTCCCTTTATTCCCTTTGCCATGATTTTGTCCGCCATCATGGGTCGCATGACCTTAAGTGAGGATATGCGTATTTTCATTATCATGTGTATACTCGGTGTGCTGACCTGGCCCGGTCTGGCCCGGCTGGTTCGGGGCCAGGTGCTGGTTGCCCGGGAAAGCGAGTATGTTACTGCAGCCAAGGCCCTTGGTGTGAAGGAGTACACCATTGCCTTCAAGCATATCCTGCCCAATGTCATGTCGGTGATCCTGGTAAACCTGGTTCTGAACTTCGGTACCTGTATGCTGACGGAGTCCAGCCTGTCTTACCTGGGCTTCGGCGTCACCTATCCCCGTCCCACTTGGGGCAATATGCTCAACGGCGCAAATAATGCCACCATTATCAATGCCTACTGGTGGCAGTGGGTCTTCACCGCCGCTTTCCTGGCGATCACCTGCATCTGTATTAATATTGTAGGCGACAATCTTCGGGATGCCATGGACCCCAAGGCAAACAGTTCCAGATAAGGAGGAAGAAGCATGGCATTACTTGAACTTCGCGATTTGCATACCTTCTTCCGGACGAAGAAGGGTATCATAAAGGCCGTTAACGGCGTTTCCTATTCCGTAGAAGAGGGCAAGACCCTGGGCGTGGTCGGCGAGTCCGGCTCCGGCAAGTCTGTGTCCGCTATGAGTATCCTGCAGCTGCTGGACGGCAATGGATATATTGACTCCGGCGAGATCATTTTCGAGGATAGGGATCTGACCAAGCTTCCCATGGAGGAGATGTACCACATCCGGGGCAACAAGATCTCCGTGATCTTCCAGGAGCCTATGACAAGCCTGAACCCGGTGTTCACCGTGGAGCGCCAGCTCTCTGAGCCCTTCATTATCCACCGGGGCATGAGCAAGAAGGACGCCGCCAAGGCTGCTTTGAAAATGCTGGCCGACGTGAAGATCCCCAACCCGGAGATCGTGGTCAAGCAGTATCCCCACCAGCTCTCCGGCGGCATGCGGCAGAGAGTCATGATCGCCATGGCTCTGGCCTGTGAGCCTAAGCTGCTCATCGCCGACGAGCCCACCACCGCGCTGGACGTGACCATTCAGGCCCAGATCCTGCGGCTTATGAACGACTTGAAAGAGCGTCACGGTACTGCCATCATGTTCATCACCCACGACCTGGGCGTCATCAACCAGATGGCCGACGACGTGGCTGTCATGTACTGTGGTGAAGTGGTGGAGCGCGTCCCGGCCCGGGTCCTGTTCGCCAGCAGCACCAAGCATTCCCACCCCTATACCGAGGGCCTGCTGAACTCCGTCCCCCGACTGGACACGAAGGCCGAGCGCCTGGACGCCATTCCCGGTGCCGTGCCTCACCCGCTGAATCTTCCCAAGGGCTGCAAATTCGCCCCCCGCTGTAAGTATTGTACCCAGAAGTGCATCGACGAGGTCCCCGAGCTGGTGAAGGTCGGTCCGAATCAGGAGATCCGCTGCTTCTATCCGGAGAAGGAGGCTCGCCATGGAAAATAAAGAAAAGAAGCTTCTGCTGCAGATTACAAACCTGAAGCAGTATTTCCCCGTTGGAAAGGGCCGCTATGTCCGCGCCAACGACGGCATTACCCTTGACATCTATGAGGGCGAGACCTTCGGCCTGGTAGGCGAGTCCGGCTGCGGCAAGTCCACCTTTGGACGGACGCTTCTGCAGCTTTACAGGCAGACCGACGGCCGGACCATGTATTTTGGCCGGCCCATCGACGAAATTGCCCCCCGCTACGCCTACGAGACCTACCGCACTCTGACCAAACGCCGTCAGGACATGGAGCAGAAGCGGGCCAAGTATGAGGCATTCCAAAAGGACTACGAGACCAAGTCGGAGCAGGAGCAGTACAAGCTCAACGACGAGCTGATGCAGCTGCGGAAGGAAGCCAACGACGCCATGCTGGACGCGGCGACTTTGGTGGGCGGACTCTTTGCTGTGCCGGACCTGAAACCTGTGGAAGAGATCTTCCTGCGGGAATACGCCATCTCCAAGGAGCTGTGCAAGGCCCAGGGTAAGCGCAAGGACATCCAGCTGGATGTGGCCGACGCTGCCTACGCCCTGAAAAAGGCGGAGGAAGCCAAGAAGGATCCGGCGGCGCTGCAAGCAAAGCTGGACAAGGCCAACCAGTGTCTGGCCCAGTGTGACCAGGAGATCGCCGGCATCCAGGCCCGGATCGAGGAGGTCCACCAGGAGATTGAGGAGCTGCGGAAGATTCACAGCGAAACACCCGGATTCCAGGAGTTTGACCAGTACTGCAGCAAGGGCATCGACCTGGCCCGTCTGAACTATAACGAGATCCGCAGTCTGCGTAACGACCTTCAGCTGATCTTCCAGGATCCCTACTCCTCCCTGAACCCCCGCATGACCGTCGGTCAGATCATCGGCGAGGGCATGCAGGCTCACAAGTTTTTCCGCAAGAACGATGACCGCATGAAGGAGGAGATCATCCGGGTCATGGAGGAGTGCGGCCTGGCGCCCTACTTCCTGCACCGGTATCCCCACCAGTTCTCCGGCGGTCAGCGGCAGCGTATCGGCATTGCCCGGTCCCTGGCCCTGAATCCCAAGTTCGTGGTCTGTGACGAGGCGGTGTCCGCTCTGGACGTTTCCATCCAGGCCCAGATCATCAACCTGCTGCAGGATCTGAAGGAGAAGCAGAACCTGACCTATCTGTTCATCACCCACGACCTGTCTGTGGTCAAGTATATCTCCGACCGCATCGGCGTCATGTACCTGGGCAATATGGTGGAGACGGCTGCTTCTGACGAGATCTTTGCCCATCCCCTCCACCCCTACACCGAAGCGCTGCTCAACGCCATCCCCACCACCGACGAGGATGCGGACCGGAATCTGGAAATTCTGGAAGGCGACATTCCCAGCCCCGTCAATCCCCCCAAGGGCTGCAAATTTCACACCCGCTGCAAGTACTGCACCGAGGTATGCACCCAGGTGGTGCCCCAGATGCGGGAGGTCCGTCCCGGCCATATGGTAGCTTGCCACCACGTCCTGGAAGGCAGCAAGGAGTGAGCCTATGCTCTTTCAGCGAAAGATTCGCCGGGCTATGAAATGGTCCCGGGACCGCAGACTCCGGGCGGAGGGACGGGATCCGGAACAGGAAGATCTGCAACGGGAAATCGAAAACCGAAAGAAAGGCGGACACCAGGACGACCTGCCCACCATGGAGGAGCTGATGAAAGAGGAACAAACCCTCCAGTTGGAAAAGGGGGACCTTCCTGCTATCATTTTGGCGGCCATGACTACCATTGTCCCGGTTTGCCTTCTGGTTTTGATCGTCATCTGCCTGGCAGCGTATCTGCTTATCTTTGGATGGTGAGGCGAATATCCCCGATTTCATAACAACGGGCGCACTGCGAGTTTGATCTCCGGTGCGCCCGTTTTCTATCGACCTTTCTGCAAAATGAAAAACCCCCGACGCGGTTGACCAGACCGTGCCGGGGATTTCTCAGAGAAAAAGAGAGGTGAGAAAATGAAAAAGATGGTGAATTCGATGTTTGGATCTCTTGCTTACGGCTATATTATAGCGCGATTTCTGTTAAAATGCAAGGGGATAATTGTTAAATGAGTATTAAGCAAATAGAAAACCAGTGATATAAATTGTGTGAAATGTACAATTGTAAACATTTTGTGGCATACGTGCAATGGC
>CALXFT010000039.1 GCA_944387635.1 uncultured Oscillospiraceae bacterium
CTCCCCTGGCCGCGTTCTTTGCTGGCATTTCTGTGCGGGACAAGAAAGGAAGGCCCCCGGCAGGGGTCGGGGAGCACCCGGTTCTATCTGAGCACCCGAGAAAAACGTACTGCGGTATGGACCTCTCAGTCAAAAATCAAAGATTTTTGCCAGCTCTCCTGGAAGGAGAGCCAAGAGGCGCGCGGTCGTCTGACATGGCGGGTATCCTCCGGCGCTTCTGAACTCCGCTGTTTATCAGCTGATAAGCGTATAAAGAATCAGCAGGTCTTTTCCGCGGCCTCCACCACGTGCTTCATGAGCACGGAGGTGGTCACGGAGCCAACGCCGCCGGGGACCGGGGTGATGGCCTCCACAATGGGCTCCACCTCGTCGAACTTGGCGTCGCCGGCGATGCCGCCCTTGCCGCCCTTGGCGTTGATCTTCTCCGGGTCCCAGTTGATGGACACGTCGATGACCACCTGGCCGGGCCGGACGAAGTCGGCGGTGAGGGAGTTGAGCACGCCGGCGGCGGAGACGATGATGTCGGCGCTGCGGCAGATCTCGGCGGTGTTCACCGTGCGGGTGTGGCAGGTGGTGACCGTGGCGTTCTTGCCCATGAGCATCATGCCCGCAGGCTTGCCCACCACCAGGGACCGGCCGATGACCGCCGCGGATTTGCCCTTGCAGTCGATGCCGTAGAAGTCCAGGATCTCCATGCAGGCGGCGGGGGTGCAGGGGGCGTAGCCCAGGTCGGACAGGCCCTCGAAGACCCCGGCGTTGGACATGTGGGTCATGCAGTCCACATCCTTCTTCGGGTCCAGACGGTTGCAGATCTCGTTCTGGTCCGCCTTCAGGTGCTTGGGCAGGGGCCGGAACATGAGCACGCCGTGGATGCTGTCGTCGGCGTTGACCTGGTCGATGACCGCCAGGACGTCTTCCTTGCCGGCGTCGGCGGGGAGCAGGAACTTCTTAACCTCCACGCCCACCAGCTCGGCCCGCTTGGCGGCGCCCTTTTCATAAGACAGGTCGGAAGGGTCCTCGCCCACCCGGATGATGCCCAGGGTGGGGACAACGCCCTTTTCCCGCAGGGCGGCGGCGCGTGTTTGCAGATTGGCGTTCAGGGCGTCGGTGACTTCCTTGCCCAGCAGCAGCTTTGCCATAGTCTCTATCCTCCAGATATTACATGGGTTACTGGCCGAATCCGGCCTTGACGGTGTTGAAGATCTCGTCGGCCATGGGGCAGTATTTGTCCAGCATGGCGTTGGCCTTGGCGTTGAGTTCCCCGGCGGTCTGCCGGTTCTTCAGGCTCTTGGTGTTGATGAACACGTTCAGGGAGGCGGCCTGAAGGGCGGCCTTGCAGCACACCGCGCCGCAGCCCGCGTCGGACACCGCCAGGCGGCTGCCCTTGGCGGCGAAGACGGCGATGCACTCCAGGGCCTCACAGCACAGCTCCATGATCTTCATGGGGGTGGAGCAGGCGATGACGGTGGCCTCCTCCATGATCTTGTCCCGGCTGGGGTCGTCCTTGGGAATGCCGTAGGCCTTGGCCAGGGGCAGGAAGTTGACCTCGTCGGCCTCCACCTGGTCCAGAAGCTCTTTCTGCAGGGCGTCGCACTTGGCCTTCAGGGCCAGGATTTCCTCCTGGACGTCGGCGTATTTCTTCTTGCCCACGGTCAGGGAGCCCACCATATTGCCCAGGGCGGTGCCGATGGCACCCACCAGGGCCGCCGCGCCGCCGCCGCCGGGAGCCGGAGCGTCAGAGGCCAGCACCTGTACAAAGGCGCGGCAGGTTTCCATAGTCATATCCATAGGGAAATTTCCTTTCTTTCAATTCGGGAAGATGCTTATCGACTTGACCCAGCCTGCGGCCCGCAGGCCGGCCTTGGCTTGCCCCTTGGGGTAAGCGTAGCGCAGTCGCGGGAGTGAATGACGCTCCGGTGGAGCGTCAGAGCCGCGACCGGGCCCGCCGCGGCGGGCAGCTGTCAGAAATCTCTGATTTCTGACTGAGAGGGGTCGGGGAGCACTTCCCCTTACCTCAGCACCTCACAAGAACGCAGTGCAGCAAGACCTCTCAGTCACCGTCCGCTTCGCTCCCGGTGCCAGCTCTCCTTCCAGGAGAGCCAAGGGGCGCGCAGGTTTTTGAGCCGGTACGGATATCCTCTGCAATTTCTGCTGTTTAACAGTCGATAAGCATATTGGGGAAAAGCACAGGCGGAGGGCCGCCTGTGCTTCCTTGAACAGCAGCCATACAGAGCCTGCCTCCATGGCAGGCGGTATGGGGAGCCTGGTTTTTCCGGCAGGGTCCGTTCCCGGGGGGAGCAGACTGCCGTAAGCGCTGCCTTGAACCGAAGGCTCAGGCAGGCGGCCTGGATAAACGAAGCCCCTTGGCTTTGTTTATCAGAAGAGGCCGGAGACCTTGCCGGTCTCGGTGTCCACGTCGATGCGGCGGTAGGCGGGGTCCGCGGCGGTGCCGGGCATCATGGAGATGGTGCCGGCCATGGGGCACAGGAACTTGGCGCCGCCGTACTCCAGGATGTCCCGGATGGCCAGCCGCCAGCCCGTAGGCACGCCCTTCTTGGTGGGATCGTCGGAAAGGGACAGGTGGGTCTTGACCATCATGGTGCAGTAGTCGGCGTACTTGGGATCGGACTCAAACCGCTTGGCCTTCTCCACGGCCAGAGGCGCCCAATCCACGCCGTCGGCGCCGTAGACTTCCTTGGCGATCCGCTCCACCCGCTGACGCAGGGGCAGATCCAGCTCGTACAGGAACTTGACCTCCACGGGATCTTCGCAGGCCTCCACAACGGCCTGGGCCAGCTCCACAGCGCCCTCGCCGCCGTAGCGCCAGTGGTTGGACTCGGCGCAGCGGACGCCCTTCTCGGCGCACAGCTTCTTCAGCAGGGCGATCTCGGCGTCGGTGTCGGTGTAGAAGCGGTTAATGCAGACCACGGGGTTGATGCCGGACTTCTTGATGGTGTTCACATGGTGGAACAGGTTGCAGGTACCCTTCTCCAGCAGCTCCAGGTTCTCCTCGGTGTACTCCTTGGGCAGGGGGGCGCCGGGGGTGACCTTGGGGCCGCCGCCGTGCATCTTCAGAGCCCGGACCGTGGCCACCAGGACGGAGACGTTGGGGGTCAGGCCGGACAGACGGGTCTTGACGTTCCAGAACTTCTCAAAGCCGATGTCGGCGGCGAAGCCGGACTCGGTCACGTGGTAGTCGAACAGCTTCAGAGCCAGACGGTCCGCGATGACGGAGGACTGGCCGATGGCGATATTGGCGAAGGGGCCGGCGTGGATCAGAACGGGCTGATGCTCCACGCTGTAGCACATGGTGGGGTTGATGGTGTTGCGCATCCAGGCGGTCATGGCGCCGGCAACATCCAGATCCTCACAGGTCACAGGCTCGCCGCTGCGGGAGTAGGCCACCACGATCTTGCCGATGCGCTCGCGCAGGTCCTTCAGGTCCCGGGCCACAGCCAGGATGGCCATGAGCTCGGAGCCCACGGCGATGCCGAACTTGGACTCCATCAGATAGCCGTCCAGACGGCCGCCGATGCCGATGATGATGTTGCGCAGGCTCTGGGCGCAGAAGTCGATGACCCAGCCCATCTCCACCCGCTTGGGGTCGATGTCCAGGCGCTTCAGGCCCCGCTTGGCCAGCCATTCGTCGTTGTTATTGCGCTCGTGCTGCATACGGGCGGTCAGAGCCACCATAGCCAGGTTGTGCGCGTTCATAATATCGTTGATATCGCCGGTCAGGCCCAGGGAGAACTCGGTCATGGGCATGAGCAGGGCGTTGCCGCCGCCGGCCGCGGTACCCTTGACGTTCATGGTGGGGCCGCCGGAGGGCTGACGCAGGGCGCCGCCTACGTTCTTGCCGATGTAGCCCAGGCCCTCGATCAGACCCAGAGACACGGTGGACTTGCCCTCACCGAAGGGGGTGGGGGTAATGGCGGTGACTTCAATGAACTTGCCGTCGGGCTTGTCCTTGAGCCGGTTCATGACCTTGATGAAGTCGATCTTGGGAGTCTTGCCGTAGGGGATGATCTCGTCCGGAAGCAGGCCCAGCTTCTCCCGGAAGTAGTCCACGGGGGGCAGGGTCTTCTCCGCCTCTTCGGCGATCTGCCAGTCCTTGTAGACGGTGGGGTCCAGGGTTACCCGGCCGGTCTTCTCGTCTACGTACTTGCCATCAACGAATTCGATTGCCATAGGGTTTATCCTCCTTAACAGAGCGCTCCCCGGGCCTTTCACTAACCCGCGGGAGGTAATATTGTGTGGCGCCGTACTTTATACATAAGCAACACCCAGCGCCAATATCGATAATATTTTATCGGTACATTCGAATTGTAGCATTATTTGCCTCATTAGTCAATTGGATTTTTAAAAAAAACCGCCTGCCTCTGGAAATCGTGATTTTTCCCAAAAAGGCAGGGGCTATCCGGAATATTATGGTAAAAATTGTGCGCGGATGTTCAGCTGGACCCGGAGGTCAATCTTCCCGGACCGTGACGAAGGCGTTGTCCCGGACCAGCTCCATGGCCTTTTCGGTCAGGACGCTGCGGACCAGGGCGTTTTCGAAGGCGGCGTCGTAGTAGGGCTTGAGCTGCTCCAGGGTCATGTTGTTCTGGCGGCAGACCCGGGCCGCGGCCCGGCCCAGCTCCTCCTTGGAGACGGTCAGGTTTTCCAGGCTCACAATCTGCTCGACGGCGGCCTGGAGCCGGACGGCAGCCTCGGCGTCGGGCCGGGCATCCTGGCGCAGCTGCTCTTCCGTGGTGCTGAGGAACTGGCAGTACATCTGCAGGGTCAGACCCCGCTGGGACAGCTGGGCCTTCAGGTCCTCCATCTGCTGATCCAGCTGGGCCTGAATCTGGCTTTCGCTGGGGGTAAAATTCAGGGTCTGGGCGGCCTGGCGCAGAAGCCGGTCCCGCAGGTCCAGCTCCCCCCGCTGGTCGGTGTAGTCCTGAAGGCTTTCCCGGGTCTTCCGGCGCAGCTGGTCCAGGTCCTCGCAGCCGCCCACCTCCCGGGCGAAGGCGTCGTCCAGATCGTAGGGGGTTTTCAGCCGGATGGCGTGAATGGTGCATTGAAATTTGGCTTCCCTGCCCGCCAGGTTTTCCGCGTGGTAGTTCTTGGGAAAGGTCACGGACACCGTCACCGTCTGTCCGGGGACCTTGTCCAGCAGCTGCTCTTCAAAGCCGGGGATAAAGGTCCCGCTGCCCAGGACCAGGGTCTGATTTTTGGCGGTGCCTCCGGCGAACTGCTGGCCGTCGCAGAAACCGGCGTAGTCCAGCACCACCTCGTCGCCTGTCTGGGTGGGCCGGTCGGTGACGTCGGTGATCCGGGGAGACTGCTGCCGCAGCCGCTCCAGCTGCCGGTCCACCTCCTGGCCGGTGACGATATGACGGGTATGCTCTGCCTTCAGGCCGCGATAGGTAAAACTCATGGTATGTATCTCCTTGCATTTTGTAGGGGAGGCGTTCCGCCTCCCGCGTTTCCCGCGCCGACGGAACCGGAAACCGCCAAACGGGACGGGAGACCCGTCCCCTGCGAGGGGGTGTACGTCACATCGTAGAGGAGGCGTTTCGCCTCCCGCTTTTTCCCTCCGGCGGGACGGGAAACCCGTCCCCTACTTTGTTCCGAAGATCCGGTCGCCGGCGTCGCCCAGGCCGGGGACGATGTAGGCCTGCTCATTGAGCTTCTCATCACAGGCGGCCAGGTACACCTCCACATCGGGATGGGCCTCCTGGACGGCCTTCACGCCTTCGGGGCAGCCGATGATGTTCATCATGATGATGTTCCGGCAGCCGTGTTCCTTCAGGAAGTTGATGGCCGCCACGGCGCTGCCGCCGGTGGCCAGCATGGGGTCCACCAGGAACACCACCCGGTTGCCGACGTCGTCGGGGAGCTTGCAGTAGTACTCCACAGGCTTGTGGGTCTGCGGGTCCCGGTACAGGCCGATGTGGCCGATCTTGGCGGCGGGGATCAGGGACACCATACCGTCCACCATGCCCAGGCCCGCCCGCAGCACGGGTACAATGGCCAGCTTCTTGCCCGAGAGCATCCGGCACTTGGCCTCGCGGATGGGGGTCTTTACCGTGACCTCCTCCGTGGGCAAATTCCGGGTGGCCTCGTAGCACATAAGGCCCGCGATCTCGCCCACCAGTTCCCGGAACTCCTTCACGGGGGTATTCTCATTGCGCAGAATTGCCAGCTTGTGCTGGATCAGGGGATGGTTGATTACATGCACTGCCATGGTTCGTTCTCCTTTTATTTATATAGATTTATCGACTTGACCCAGCCCGCGGCCCCCAGGGCCGCCTTGGCTCGCCCCTTGGGGTAAGCGAAGCGCAGTCGCGTGAGTGAATGACGCTCCGGTGGAGCGTCAGAGCCGCGACCGGGTCCGCCGCGGCGGGCAGCTGTCGCAAATCTCCGATTTGCGGCTGAGAGGGGTCGGGGAGCACTTGCCGCTGTCTCAGCACTTCACTAGAACGCACTGCCCAAACCTCTCAGTCAAAAATCAAAGATTTTTGACAGCTCTCCTTCCAGGAGAGCCAAGGGGTCCGCAGGTTTCTGAACCGGTACGTTTCCTCTGCAATTACTGCTGTTTAACAGTCCATAAGCACGTTTATATATAATGTTTATAGATCCTGTTTCTTTATCATTTTTCTATGGAAGCCGGCCTTTGGCCGCCATTGCCTTCCCGTTCCAGCCGTTCCCGTTCCGCCTGGCTCAGCCGCAGGTAGTTGGGGACCAGGGCGTTGACGTCCCCCTTTTCTCCGGCCAGGGCCTTCTCCAGGGCCAGCAGAGCCACGCCGCCGGCCCGCTGATGGACCCGGTGCTCCGGGGGCAGGACCAGGTTGGGGTTCCGGCCGCTCAGGGTCCGGTGAGTCAGGCCGCTGCCGTCGCCCACCAGGAAGACGGGGCCGGACAGACCGGCCAGCTCTTCCGCCAGCTCCTCCAGCCCTATGGCCCGGTCCGGACACAGGCGATGAAGCCGCCCGCCCTCCGCCCGGAACAGGGCGTTGTAGACCTGGCCGCGGCGGGCGTCCATACAGGCGCAGACCGCGCCCTCCCAGACACCCAGGCTCAGGGCCATGGCCTCCAGGGTGGACACGCCGTAGCAGGGAATGTTGCCGCCCCAGGCGAAGCCCTTGGCCGCCGCCGCGCCAATGCGGACTCCGGTGAAGGACCCGGGACCCGCGGCCACGGCCACGGCGTCCACGTCCCGGACCGTCAGGCCGCATTGAGCCAGCAGGTCCTGGGCCATGGCCAGAATGGTCTGGCTGTGGGTCAAGCCCGTGTTCTGATAGCTCTCGGCCAGAAGGACTCCGTCGTGCACCAGGGCCACAGAGGCGGCCTTGGCGCTGGTCTCAAAGCCTAAGATCCGCAAGGAAATCCCCTCCTTCTATCTCAATGCGCCTTGTGTCGGGGCTCAGGGTATGGATGGTCACAACCACCGGCGCCTCCAGGGCCTCGGCCACATTTTCGCTCCACTCCACGGCGCAGACGCCGCCCCGGTCCAGATAGTCCTCCCAGCCGATGTCCCACAGGTCCTCGGCGGAGCCCAGGCGGTACATATCGAAGTGGAACAGGGGGAGCCTGCCCCCTAAGTACTCGTTGACGATGGTATACGTGGGACTGGTCACGCTGTCCGTGTACCCCAGCCCCCGGGCCAGGCCCCGGGTGAAGGCGGTCTTCCCCGCCCCCAGGCCGCCCCGGTAGGCGATGACGGTCCCGGCGGGAATCACCCGGCCCAGAGCGGCTCCCACGGCCTCGGTGCGGGCGGGGGAGTCGGAAAGAAATTCCATAGCTGTCTCCTTTATGACTGGCTCTGCTTCAGTTTTTCCGCCTGATCCGCCGTGGCCAGGGCGTTGATGATCTCGTCCAGGTCTCCGTTCATCACCGCGTCGATGCGGTACAGCGTCAGGTTCACCCGGTGGTCCGTCACCCGGCCCTGGGGAAAGTTATAGGTCCGTATCCGTTCGTTGCGCATGCCCGTACCCACCTGGCTGCGGCGCATGCCCGTGACCTGGGAGTTCAGCTTCTCCTGCTCGATCTCATAGAGCTTGCTGGCCAGCATGCGCATGCACTTTTCCCGGTTCTGGACCTGGCTGCGCTCCTCCTGGCAGGCCGCTACAAGGCCCGTTGGCTTGTGGATCAGCCGGACGGCGGAGGAGGTCTTGTTCACGTGCTGGCCCCCGGCGCCGCTGGCCCGGTAGACCTGCATTTCAATGTCCGCCGGGTTGATGACCACGTCCACCTGGTCCATCTCCGGCAGCACCGCCACGGTGACGGTGGAGGTGTGGACCCGGCCGCCGGACTCGGTCTCCGGCACCCGCTGGACCCGGTGGACCCCGGACTCATATTTCATCCGGGAGTAGGCGCCCCGGCCGCTGAGGATAAAATCCGCTTCCTTCACCCCGCCCAGCTCGGTCTCGGAGTAGTTCATCAGCTCCACGGACCAGCCGTTTCGGGCGGCGTACATGGTGTACATCCGGAACAGGCTGTGGGCAAACAGGGCGCTCTCCTCGCCGCCTACGCCGCCCCGGATCTCCACGATGACGTTCTTGTCGTCGTTGGGGTCCTTGGGCAGCAGCAGGATTTGCAGCTGGTCCCAGAGCTGCTCCTTCCGGGCCTTGGCCTGGACATAGGTCTCCTGGCACAGGGCCTTCATCTCCGGGTCGGACATGAGCTCCTGGGCCTCCTCCATCTCCTGCCCGGCCAGCCGCCAGGCCCGGCAGCATTCCACCACAGGCTCCAGGTCGTTCTTCTCCCGCAGCAGCTTCGCGGCCTTTTTCGGGTCGGCGTAGAAGTCCGGCTGCTGGCAGCGTTCGCACAGGGCTTCATATCGATCGCAAAGGGATTTGAGTTTGTTCAGCATGGACACGCTCCGTTGTCAGAATTGGTTTTTCTGGAAAAAAACGAAGGTTTTCGACATTTTTCCAGACATAGCCCCGGTTGTCCGGGGGTATGTTAATCAACACACCGGAACACTTTGCGCAGGCGGCGTTTGGCCGGAACTTCGGTTTCCGCCAGACGGTCCGCCCCGGCTGTTCCGATGCGGTCGTGGACCCTTATGGAAAGCGGACTCCGCGCCCGCCGGGACCGGAAAAGGCACGCCGCTTTTTCCGCGAAACCGGCTTAAGCGCCGTGGGCGAATGGGCAAAGCCGTTCCATAAGTTTGACCCTCCATCCTTTAGTATATCCCATTTTTTCCTGTCCGTCAATCTTCGATTCCCGTTTCGGACAGGATTGGCAAAGGAAGTGACGTTTATGCGGCGGATCTTGACCCTCCTGCTGTGCCTGAGCCTGGCAGTGCTCCCGGTCCGGGGAGCGGAGGAGACGAAATATGTGGCCCTGACCTTTGACGACGGTCCCTCGGGCAAGTACACCCGGCAGCTGCTGGACGGGCTGTACGACCGGGGCGCCAAGGCCACCTTCCTGCTGTGCGGCTACCGGCTGGCGGACTACCCGGACCTGGCCCAGCGGATTCTGGACGAGGGCCACGAGGTCGGCTGCCACGGCTATTCCCACAAGGACATGCGGCAGCTGAGCCGCCGGGACATTGCCTCGGAGATCATAAAGACCCAGGAGCTTCTGCCCGAGAAGACCCGGACCCGGTTTCTCCGGCCCCCCGGAGGCTGCTGCAGCCAGGCGGTGCGCCAGGTGGCCGAGGCCCGGAACATGGCGATTCTGGGCTGGTCCGTGGACCCCCGGGACTGGGCCACCGGCGACGCCGGGGCCATTGAGAAATACGTTCTGGAGCACATCCGGGACGGAGACGTGGTGCTGCTGCACGACATGTCGGAAAGCTCCGTAGCGGCGGCCCTGGCCATTGCCGACGCCCTGCTGGAGCAGGACGTGGAGCTGGTCACCGTATCGGAGCTGGTCCGCATCCGCGGCGTCCGCCTGCGGCCGGGAGAAGTGTACAGCCGGTTCCCGCCGCCATCGTAACCGGATCGAATAATGCTGTTTCTTGATGAAATGTCCATGGGCTTTTGCGGCGCAAAACTTGAGGCAGGGGCTTAACGATTAAGTCCCTGCCTCTTTTATCAACCGCAAAGAAAGAACGAAAGATGCCGCCGGCCTGTCAATTTCTGCGCAAGGCTTCGATGGGGTTCAGGTTGGCCGCCTTGACCGCCGGGAGCATGCCGAAGATCACGCCGATGGCCGTGGAGAACACCACCGATACCACAATGGCCGGAGGGCTGATGGATACGGGGATCTGCATCATGCCGGAGATCAGCTGGGCCAGGATCACGCCGCTGATGACGCCGATGACGCCGCCCAGGCTGGTCAGCACCGCCGACTCCGTCAGAAACTGCATGAGAATCCGCCTCTTCTTGGCGCCGATGGCCTTCTTCAGACCGATCTCCGCCGTCCGCTCGGTGACGGACACCAGCATGATGTTCATAACGCCGATGCCGCCTACCAGCAGGGAGATGCTGGCGATCCAGATCAGCTGGGTGTTGGTGGACTGGGACAGGCTCTGCAGCTGCTGGGCCTGCTCCAGCATGTCCTGACTGCGGTAGTCGAACTTGGAGTCGGTACCCTGAATCTGCTGCTGTGTCAGCAGATCCGCCGCCGCCTTGCCGGCATCGGTCATGGCGTCGGTGCCGTCGACCTTAATGGCCACGTTCTGGGGTTCGTCAAACCGGTAGGCCGTGGGCCAGGTCCGGATGGGCATGTAAATGGAGCCTGTGGTGCTGCTCATGTACATCTGGTAGTCCTTCATGGAGTTGATGGTGGGGGTGAAGGACTCGGACATGGCCACCACGCCCACCACGGTGAACACGTCGGACTGGATTTCCAGGTTCTTGCCCACAGGGTTCACGCCGCCGAAGAGGCTCTTCACCACGCCCTCGTCCACCAGAACCACCTTGCGGCACTGGTCGTAGTCGGCCTGGGTAAAGCCCCGGCCGCTCTTGATCTGGTAGCCGTAGACGGACAGGTAGTTCTGGTCAATGCCGTAGAGCTGGCCGCCGCTGAACTCGGTGTTCTGGTAGAACACCTGCTGGGCGTACTGGCGGGAGTTGTACAGGGACACCTTCTCCACATGGGGGATCTGCTCAAGCTCCTGACGGGTCTGCTCGCTGATGACCTTCACGCCGTCGGGAACATCCTGCCAGGACATATCGTACTCCCGGCCGTCCTGGTTCAGCGAGACCGTGACCACATTGTTGCCAGCGCCGATCAGGTTCTCCTTGATCTGCTCGTTGGTGCCTTGGATGGTGGAGACAATGGTGATGATGGCGGCAATGCCGATGATGATGCCCAGCATGGTCAGCACCGAGCGCATCTTGTGGCTCCAGATGCCCTGAAAGGCAAGGGAAATATTTTCTTTCATGGGCTTCCCTCCTTAATAGCCCCGGTAGAGCTCGGACGGGTCCTTCTCTTCCGTGGGCGCGCCTTCCTTGACATCCTTGCCGTAGGGGAAGGCCAGATAGTCCTCTTCGCTCAGGCCGCTGAGGATTTCCGTGTAGCTGCCCCACAGGGACTTGCCCACGGTGACGGTCCGTTTCTCCAGTCTGCCGTTTTCTCCCCGGACGTAGACGTAGCTCTCGCCGTCCTCCGTGCGCAGGAAGGCGTTCTCCAGGTAGATGCCGCCGGAGACGCCGCCGGTGCTGTACTGGACGCTGACATGCCGGCCTGTCTGCAGGTTGGCGGTCTCATCCACAAAGACCGTAAAGGGATAGTAGGACACGTTGGGGTTGCCGTTGCCGTTCCAGCCGTCGGACAGGCTGGGGAAGTCTCCGATGGACTCCACGGTGCCGGTGTAGGTGCCGCCGCCCTCCCAATAGTCGTTGATGGTGACCTCCTGGCCGATTTGCAGATTGTCCCGCTCCAGCTCGCTGACGCTGCCCTGGACGTAGAAGCCGCCGCCGCCGGAGACCTTCAGCACCGGCTCCATGTTCTGCCGGGCCTCCTCCTCCGTCAGGACGCTGACCACCTTGCCGTCCACTTCGGCGTAGACGTTGCCGTCGCTGAGTTCCTTGGCCATGAGCTTGTAGTCCGCTTCGGCCACCTTGTACTTGATCTCCAGGTCCTTAATGGTCTCCTCCTGCTCCAGACGCATTTTATAGATCTGGGCCAGGGTGTAGCCGCTGCCATAGTCGAAGCCAGGACCTTCCTCCTCTTCCTCCTCTTCCTCGAAGATCAGAGTGTAGTCCGGCACGGCGTAGGCGTCAAAGAGGCGGAAGCGGAATTCGGTGCCGCCGCCGTAGACGTAGAAGCCCTGCCAGAGAGTCCGTTCCGTCTTGGACTGATTGTTTTCGGTCATTTTCAGGACCACATAGAACGCCGTGTTCTCCACGGGTTCCGTGGGTTCGGTGATTTCCGTGGGTTCTGTAGGACCTGTGGTATCTTCCGGTTCCGTAGGACCTGTGGTATCTTCCGGTTCCGTAGGACCCGTGGTATCTTCCGGTTCTGTAGGACCCGTGGAACCTCCCGGCTCAGTAGGACCCGTGGAACCTTCCGACTCAGTAGGACCCGTGGAACCCCCCGACTCAGTAGGACCCGTGGAACCCCCCGGCTCAGTAGGACCCGTGGAACCTTCCGACTCAGTAGGACCCGTGGAACCTCCCGGCTCAGTAGGACCCGTGGAACCTCCCGACTCAGTAGGACCCGTGATATCCCCCGGCGCGGAGGCGCTGGAGGAGGAGGGGGCGGAGCGAAGCTCCACGGCCCGCTGGCGGATTGCCTCGAAGACCTCGTCGTCGATGTCGGTATCGCTGCGCAGCCAGCAGATCAGAGCCTTTTCCTCGGTGGTGCCGTCATAGGCCCGGTCCGAGGAGATCAGGAAGGGCTCGGTGAGGGTCTCGCCGGGGTCCGCTTCCTCCTCTTCGGACCAGTCATACTCCGGGACCTCCATGGGCTTCATATTCCGGATCTCCCACAGCCGGTCGTTGGCCTGGTCCAGATCCAGTTTCAGCTTTTCCATGTCCAGGCGCTTGCGCTCCAGCTGCAGGCCGGACAGGGTGGTGTCGAAGGTCATGAGCACGTCACCCTTCTTCACCTCGTCGCCCTGGGCCACCAGGATCTCGGTGACGGTCTGGGTGTCGGAGAGGTAGACGGTCTGGATGTTGTCGGAGCTGACAGGACCCCAGCTCTCCTGGGAATCCCCCCAGTACTCCGTCATGCCCAGCATGGTGAAGGGGTAGACGCCCACAGGCTCGCCGCTGCCCCGCAGGCCGAAGAAGGCTCCCACGCCTACGGCAGCCGCCGTCACCAGGGCGACGCCGCCGATGATCCACTTTTTCCGCTTAGGCTTCATGGCTCTTCCCTCCTACGGTTTCCCCGGTCCGCAGCTCGCCGTCCAGGATGTGATAGATCTTGTCGGCACAGGCGGCAATGGCCGGTTCATGGGTAATCATGAGGATGGTCATGCCTTCGTTGCTTAAGGCGCGGAAAATCTCCATGATCTGGTTGCCCGCCTTGGTGTCCAGGGCGCCGGTGGGCTCGTCGGCCAGCAGGAGCTTGGGCTTTCCCACCATGGCCCGGGCGATGGCCACCCGCTGGCACTGGCCGCCGGAGAGCTGGTTGGGCAGGAAGTCCATCCGCTCCTCCAGACCCACGGACTTCAGGGCCTCGGCGGCCCGCTCCCGCCGCTCCTTCTGGCCCACGCCGCCGTAGAGCAGGGGCAGGGCCACGTTGTCCAGGGCGGTCATTTTGGGCAGCAGGTGGAAGTTCTGGAAGACGAAGCCCAGCTTCTGGTTCCGGATGTCCGCCAGCTCGTCGTCGCTTAAGTCCTTCAGGTCCCTGCCGTCCAGCTCATAGCTGCCGGAGGTAGGCACGTCCAGGCAGCCGATGATGTTCATCAGGGTGGTCTTGCCGGAGCCGGAGGGACCCATAATGGCCAGGTACTCCCCCTCCTCCACGGTCAGGTTCACGTTCTTCAGAACCCGCACCGGCTCCTTGCCCTGCTGATAGTCTTTGCAGATGTCAAAAAGCTTCAGGATTGCCACTTATCCCACCACCTGTTCTTCCACGGCGGCTTCGGTTTGGACCGCCGGCTGGTCGTGGGTCGTGGAGACTCCCTCCTGGCACAGCTCCGGGTCAGGGGACGCGATGTAATCCTCCTCCGTCAGCCCGTCGGCAATGACGTAGGTGTCGTTCATGGGATTGTACTCGCCCAGAGTCACCACCCGCTTGGTCAGCTTGCCCCGGCTCTCGGCCCAGACGTAGGCGGAGCCGTCCTCCTCAAAGCACAGGAAGGAGCCGCTGATGCTCAGGCCGGGGTCCTCGCCCTCCTCGGTCTCCAGCTCCATGTAGATGTGCTGGCCCAGGAGCAGGCCCTCGGTGGTATCCAGCTCCACATAGAAGGGGTAGCGGCTGGAGCTGGTCATTTCATCGGAGGATGAGCCGTAGTACCGGTCGGCGTCGCTGCCCTGGTAGGGGCTTTCATAGTCCACCAGAGTCACGGTGCCGCCCCAGGCCTGGCTCTCATCCAGGCGGGAGACGATCTTCACCCGGTCCCCCTCCATAATGCCGCCCCGCTGAAGCTCGCCCAGAAGGCCCTTGACCCGGTAGGAGCCCACCTGCTGGATGGTGATGTAGGGCAGCTTGTTGCCGTAGTTGTCCGTGCCGCTCTCGCTGATGGCCTGGACCCGGCCGTCCACAGGGGAGAACACGGTGGCGTTTTCCAGCAGCTCCTGGGACTTCTTGACCTCGCCCTCCTTGGTCTTGGCGTTGAGCTCGGCTTCCTTCAGGTCCACCTGCATGGACTGGATCTGCAGGGTGTACTCCAGCTTGGCCGTGGCGCCCAGATTCACAAGCTCCTTTTCCAGATTCTCGATCTGGGTGGTGTAGCTTTCGATGCTGGACTTGAGCTGCTCCAGCTCCAGCTGCTGCTTATCCAGGGTCAGCTGAAGCTCCTCCGTATCGTATGAGAACAGGGCCTGACCGGCCTTGACGTCGTCGCCCTCCCGGACGTTCAGCTCCAGGACGGCTTTCTCGGCGTCCTTCTCGATCTCGGTGACATTTTCGGACACCACCACGCCGACAAACCGGTCGCCGGGGGCAATGCCGCCCATATTGGCAAGGGTCTGCACAGACTGGACGTAGACTGCCGTATCGTCTCCGCAGCCCGCCAGGGCCAAGACCAGACATCCGGCCAAAGCCAGGCAGAGCCATCTTCTCATCTTCATACAAACTACCTCCTCAGGTACATTGGTTCTTACTATTATAAATTGTCCCGCCTTAAGATGCAACTGTTGGATCTTTAAGGATTGATTAAGTTATGCCAGCTTTTCCAGCTGGCAGAAATCTATGATTTCTGACTGAGAGGGGTCGGGGAGCATCTGCCGCTATCTCAGCATTTCACAAGAACGCAGTGCGGAATTGCGGGAGGCGAAACGCCTCCCCTACAATGTGACGTGCGCCCTCTCGTAGGGGACGGGTTTCCCGTCCCGATGGTGGGCCGCGCCTTGTTTTATGGAAAGACACCCCGTCCGTTCTGGACGAGGCGTCTTGGTCAGGCTTCGATATACACAATCCCGCAGGCGTCGGAGCCGATGTGGCTGCCGATGGCGGCGCCTACGTTGATCAGCCGCTCCCCGGGAACCGCGTAGCCCAGATCCCGCAGCTTCTGGGCCAGGACCTTGGCGTTGGCCTTGTTGCCGGTATACATAACATACAGCGGGAACTCCGGGCTGGGTGCCTGCCGCTCCAGCCGCCGGCACAGCATCTCCATGCCCTTGCGCATGCCCATGGCCTTGGCGGGGACCTCGATGTGTCCGTCCTCGGCCACCCGGATCACGGGCTTGACCTGGGCCATGGTACCCAGCTTGTAGACCGTATGGCTGATGCGGCCGCCCCGGTACAGGTATTCCAGGGTGTCAATGCAGGCGTACAGCACCACCCGCTCCCGCAGCAGCTCCACAGATCGGGCGATCTCGGCGGCGGACTTGCCCGCGTCCCGCAGGGACACGGCGTGCTCCACCAGAATCCGCTGGCCGCCGGTGGCGTTGCGGCTGTCCACCACATAGGCCCCGGGACCCATTTGGGAGGCCACCAGGCAGGCGGTCTGGTAGGTGCCGCTGAGGACGCTGGCCAGGGTGATATACACGGCTCCGTCCTCGCCGGCGCTTTGGAAGGCGCCTGCCATGGCCTGAGGGGAGGCCTGGGCGGTCTTGGGATTCTCACCGCTGGTCTTGAGCAGGTGATAGAATTCCTCTTTGGACAGGTTGACGTTCTCCTGATACTCCTGATCTCCGAAGCACACGGTCAGGGGAATGCAGTGAATTTGCTTTTGCTCCAGTTCCCAGGGCTCGAAGTCCGCGGCGGAGTCTGTAATGATTTTTACCAATTGGCTGGCTCCTTTCAAATTTATGGAAGCTCTGATGCGTATCCCCACGCGCCGGAGTCTGGTATGGCGGCGCGCCGCAAAAGCGCGGGGGGGATTATTGGATATGGGTCTGAATGGTCTGGTCGATCCTGTCGCGCACCAGGGCGGCCAGGTCCGGGGTCTTCAGGTCCTTGTACTGTTCATAGGCAATGGGGGGCAGGTAGTGCATCTGGACCCGGACAGGCTTGCTGCCCTTCTGGTCCAGAACCTTGAAGCTGTCGATAAGGGCCACGGGGACAATGGGACACTTGCTCTTCACGGCGCAGCGGAAGCTGCCGGAGTGGAAGGGCAGGGTCTGATTGCCCTGGCGGCTTCTGGTACCCTCGGGGAAGATCAGATAGATCCGGTTGTTCTTGACCTCCTGGGTCACCTTCTGAATCACGGTCAGGGACTGCCGCACATCCTCCCGGTCCATGGGGAAGGACTTTGTGCACAGGGCGATCTGGTGAATGAAGGGGATGTTGTACAGCTCCTTCTTCAGCACAGCCCCCAGGGGCCGGTCGCAGGTGACCGCGAAGGCCAGCACGTCGAACATTCCCTGGTGGTTGGCGTAGAACATGAAGCCGCCCTCTTGGGGGATATTCTCCTGGCCTGTGACCTGCAAGTCGATGTTCCCGCTCTTCACCGCCCGGCGCAGGATATACTGGATATGCCGGTAGCGGACCTCCTCGGGGTAGTTGTCCGGGTTTTTGGCGTAGCGGCAGAGCTTGATCCAGGCGCCGGGAATAATGGGCAGGTTTTTCAGTACCATGGTGACAATTCGATTCATGGAGGTCTCTCCTTACAGCAGCAATTTGCTTAACCGTAATTTTAACACAGTTTCACGGAAATAGCAACATGCTTGTAGGGAACCCTTGAGAAGAAAAATCGCGATCCGGAGGGCCGATGCGAAAAAAGGGCTGCCGGCGAAGCGCCGGCAGCCCGATTATGAAGCTGACATTTCCGCAGGGACAAGACAGGAAGTCCCCGTTTGGGTTTTAAAAGCCCTTGCCGCTATTCCAGCACTCTGCCGGGCCGCGCTGCCCGAGCCTTTTCCGGGATGATTCCAATTGGCCGGGGCGAGAGCCGCGTCAGAGCTGTACGTCGAAGGGCAGGGTTTGGAGGAAACCGTCGCTGTACAGCTCGTCCACCAGGGCTTGTTCCTCGTCGCTCAGCTTCGACAGCCGGTCTTGCATGGCGGTGAATGCCTCCTCCGGGTCCTGGGCCTCCCCGCCCAGCCGAAGGGGATGGAGCATCCAGTCCAGCAGGAAGCCCGCCTTGGTATGGCCCTGCTGGGCTGCCTGCCGGAACCACCGGACAGCCGCCTGGACGTCGGACTCCGTGACCTTGCCGAAGGCGCAGTACAGGCCCGCCCGGTACTGGGCGTCGGCATTGCCCTGGCCGGCGGAGCGAAGGTAGTAGTCAAAGGCCGCGGGGTCCGCGATGGCCTCCAGCCGCTGGGCGTACTGGTATTGGGCCAGACTGTCTCCCTGAAGGGCCCGCTCCACAATCCGGCAGTGCTCCAGGGCGAACTGGGCGTCCTCGTCTCCCTGCTGGGCGGCCAGACCGTACCAGGCCATGGCCTGGGCGTTGTCCGCGTCGGTGCCGATTCCCCATTCATACAGGATTCCCAGCTTGTACTGGGCATCGGCGTTGCCCTTCTGGGCGTCGGCCTGGTAATGGCGCAGGATTCGGGGCCAGTCCGCCGCTCCGGAGATCTGACAGAGGCCGGGATTCCGGCAGAGCAGAACATCCGCCTCCGGGACTGCCCGTCCCAACCCGCTTCGTTCAGAACGCGCCTGCTCCTGCTGTGCTTGAATCATTTTTTCCACAATCCCATTCCTCCCAACGCGCCGCCGGCGCGAGTATTTTTTGATAGGCATATTATATCCTCCCGCCCGCCAAAAGGCAAGCGGCGGCCCGGCGGTCCGATTTGCGGGAAATTTCCGAAAAATCCGCCGGAAAAGCAGAATTGAAATTTCCAAATTTTGTAAGAATTCAGAGGCGATTTGTCTGAAAAATTCCTGAAAATCGGAAAAATGAAAGCAATGGAAAAGCGTTTCCGAAATGGGCAGAGAAAACGTTTTCTGTCCGGATGCAAGGGTGTGACAAAGCCTGTGCCAAAATACCGGAAAATTGGTGCACAAAATTAGCCGATGATATGATATGATATACGCGAGGAACGCCAACGAAAGAAAGGATGTGGCTGTATGCTGCAATTCAGTGAGTACCTGCGGGAGTTGATGAACGCCCGCAAGTTGACGGTTTCCGCCCTGGCCCGAGCCTCCGGTGTGGAACGAACCCAATTGTCCAAGGTGCTTGCAGGCCAGCGTGTGCTGCCTTATCACATGCTGGATCAACTGATCTATTATATGCAGCTGGACCCCAGAGAGGAAAAGCGTCTCCGAGCCCGGTATGACGCCCAATTTGAAAGCGCCCAGACCCGGCGGGACCGGGAGCGGATCGACAGGATGCTCCGGGACCTGGCCCGGCTGGACCTGGACCAGCGGCCGGTTCAGCAAACCCGGCTTCTGACGGACCTGGAGCAGTATGCCGCGGGACGCGTGATTTTCACAGGACAGACCAACGTCATGCTGCTGGTCCGCATGGCAATCGTGGAGGAGATGGTCCGGCCCGACGCCTGTGTGGATACCACGGCCCTGCCTGTGGGCGACTCCATGCAGGCGGACCTGATCCGCTGGTATATGCAGGAGGGAACGCGGATGAAGATCCGCCATGTGCTCTGCTTCGACGCCAACACGGCCCAGAAGGACGGGAGTCCGGGGAATCTGGAGCTGCTGTGCCAGATCCTGCCGGTGTGCCTGGTTTCCCGGGAGCGGTACATACCCTACTATTATTATGACAATATGCGCGGCGCCCAGTACACCGATCCCTTCCCGAACTTTCTGGTGACCCACAGCTGCGTGGTGTGCCTGGCGGAGGACATGAGCAGCGCCATGCTCCTGCGGGACCCGGAGGCCGTGCGCTTCTACCGGCGGCACTTTGAGACGATGCTGGACCCGGCCTATGAGCTGGTCCGCTACATCGACGAGCCCCTGCAGATGCTGCGGACCTACCAGCAGTGGGTGAATATGGATGGCATGTATGTGGCCATGGACCAGCCCTGCTTCGGCCGGTTCTACAGCCAGGAGCTGACCCAGGCCCATCTGCGCCATGGAGTCCCCGGGGAGGAGCAGCTGCTGGAGCTGGCTCTGAACCGGTTCCGGCACTTCCGGCAGGTGCCTCGGTTTTACACCTTCTTCTCCGAGGCAGGACTGCGTCGGTTTATGAAGGACGGGACCCTGGACGACTATCCGGTGGAGCTGGTGAGCCCCTTCTCCGTGGAGGAGCGGCGTTGGCTTCTGGAGAAGCTCATGGGGGAGATCCGTTCCGGCGAGACCACGGGCCGGGTTTTCCGGGAGGGGGTCTTTCCGGAATACCTGAGCGTGGTCACCACGCCCCAGCAGGGGATCGGGATCTTCACCACCGGTCAGTTCCCCCTGAACGGGAGCCTGTGCTCCATCCAGATCCGGGAGCCTAACCTGACCCGTGCCTTCCACAACTGGATGACCAGCCTGCCGGGCAGCAATTTGACCATGACGGCCCAGGAGACACTGGAGATTATGGAACGGGTCCTGAAAGACTTCACCTGAGCCAAACGGGACGGGAAACCCGTCCCCTACGAAAGGTCCCAGAATATAGAAACGCCCCGCGGCGCGGGGCGTTTCATTAAATAGGCTTCTTTTTCTTGCGGTATTCGCCCTTCCGGTCGAAGCGGGCGGCGGCGGAGAGGTTGATGGCCAGGGTCACGGCCAGGGCCAGGACGGCCTCCCAAATCAGGCAGTCCACGGCCTTCCAGACCATGTCCGTCACCTCCATGTTGGCGAAGCCGCCGCTGATCAGGTACATGACAACGGTCAGAACCAGGCCCACGCCGCCCAGAAGGAGGCCGGCCAGACGCTGGGTGAACCGCCAGGCGTTGACGCTGCCCATGCCGAAGTAGCACCGGTAGCCGAAGTAATAGTTGGCCTCCTTGGGGGACAGGAACAGGTAGGCCAGGCCCAGGATCAGCATGATGACAGGCCCGATCATCACCGCGAAGCGGCAGACCACGGCCAGGTCCTGAAAGATCTTGCTCAGCTCCGGCAGTAAAGACGCCGGGTCGAAGGCGTCCATGATCTGCTTAATGGAGTCGATGTCCAGGTCCAGGGCGCCGGTCTCCTGGGGTACGGTGGCGGCGGTGGTCTCCAGAGCCGCCGCGGTGGTGGAGAGAGCCTCAGTGGGGGTAGTACTCATTTATTTTTCCTCCAGGAATTTACGGAAGCTGCCAGCATCCTGGAACCGGTGATAGATGGAGGCAAAGCGGATGTAGGCCACCTCGTCCAGGGGCTTCAGCCGCTCCATGACCATCTCGCCGATGCGGTCGGTGCTGACCTCCCGCTCCAGGGTGTTCTGGATGGTCTGTTCGATCTCTGTGGTGATCCGGTCCAGGTCGTTCACGTCCACCTTCCGCTTGTCGAAGGCGCGGATCATGGAGTTGAGGATTTTGTTCCGGTCAAAGTTTTGGCGGGAGCCGTTTCGTTTCACCACAATGATGGGCAGACTTTCCACCATTTCATAGGTGGTGAACCGGCGCTGGCACCCCATGCACTCCCGGCGGCGGCGAATGCTCAGACCGTCCTCGGAATGGCGGGAATCCACGACCTTGCTGTCCTGATCGCCGCAAAACGGGCATTTCATAGGAAATCCACTCCCTTGTACAGAATGCTCCTGAGGCGGGTCCCGCAAAGGACCGTATTGGGCGGAAAAAGACGCCGTTTTCTCAGGAAACAGGTATAGTATACCAGAAGAAACGGGGAGTGTCCAGCTTTTTTTGCGAAAAACCGCCTCCGCGGACTTGTCAGAAAGCCTTCTGTGGGGTACAATAATCAGATAACCGGAGATCCCGGGAAAGGAGCGTTCCATGAAACAAAAGACCATTTACGTCCTGTGGGGCGGAGCGTTTATACTGTGCGCCGGACTTGGCTTCGTAGAGGAGCCCCAGGGCCTGACCCGGTGGCTGCTGACGGGGCTGTCGGTGCTGTGCTTCCTGCCGCCGGCGCTGCTGCTGTACCGGGCCGCCGGGGACCGGGACCGGAACACCCTGGCCCTGGTGCGGAACCTGTCGGCCCTGTCCCTGGGGCTGACGCTGGCGCTGCTGGTGCTGAACCTGCTGTCGGCCCAGTGGCCGGAGTCGGTGGGGCAGCTGTTGTACGTCCTGCTGGTGGTGGTGTCGAGTCCCATGATCTGCAGCGGCTACTGGGCGTTGAGCCTGTTCCTGTGGGCCTGCCTGCTCATGGGAGCCCTGAGCGGACTGAGGCGGCTGCGCAAGGATTCCGAAAAAAGCGCGTAAAAGATCCGGGCCTAGGCCCGGATCTTTTTTTGCCGCGCCCGGGGATATGGAACCGGGGCGTCAGTTCTCCATTTGCTTGCCCAGGAAACCGGCGGCGGTCTTCACCAGACACTGGTCCGACTCCTGCAGGGGCTGGTCGCCGTTGCCCAGGAGCATCATCACATAGCCCATGAGGTCGCCTTGGGACAAAATGGGAGAGGCGGCGCCCAGACGGTACTTCTCATCCCCGGAGGCGGCGAAGATGGGCCGGTCGCCGGACTTGTAGAGGTAATTTTTCCGCTGGTCCATGAGCTTCTCCAGTTCCGGGGAGTGGGGCTTGTCGATGAGCTCCCGCTTGGGCGCGCCGTGGAGGGCGATGATGGAGTCCCGGTCCGACACCGCGGCGATCCTGCCTGTGGCGGCCCCGATGGACTCGCACATCTGGGCGGCAAACTCCTGCAGGTCCCCCATAGGGGAATACTTTCGAAAAATAACCCCGCCGTCCTTCTCCGTATAAATCTCCAGAGGGTCGCCCTCGCGGATGCGGAGGGTTCTTCTTATTTCTTTCGGGATGACGATTCTGCCCAAATCATCCACCCGGCGGACGATGCCTGTTGCTTTCATATCTTTTCTACTCCTTGCGGTGAATTCCTCGGTGGTATTGTTTGCAGGAAATGGAGAATTATCCGAGAACACACTGAAGGGACAGATATTTTTCCCTCCCAGGCTAATACTGCAAAAACAACATATCGTTCTACCCACGGTTCGTATACAAAAATTTCCGCACGATTATAAGACATGCGGAAATTTTTGTTGACTCTGAGTAACGATTGCAAAGCTGGGAAAGCTCAGCGAGCACGACCAATTCAAAAGAAACTAATGTCATTCGCCGCCGGCTGTACAAAGTGCATTCCATCTAACCGAGAGAATCTTATCGGTATCGTGGCATAGCGATCCCCTGAACAGGGAGTTATGATTGTGAAGAAATTGTAATTGTATTTATCCGTGTGGATACTCAAAATACGCTTTGTAATTCCTGCGAGAAAATTGGCGGAGATACTCTTTTCTCATATTCAGAATTTTTCAAGACACGCTGGATCAAGCAGGAAATCATAGATATTTACGGTCAAGATGCCGTATTCATCGTAATGTGGCGCAACGATATCTTTTGTAACAACGATCTTCTTGAAAGAATCGTCAATCTTTCTGAATGGTCTGGTTTCCTGAGCGCGCTTTGCTTCATCAGGCAGCGAATACGCAGACTGGATATAGTATCTGGAAGAACCAAGGTTACAGACAAAATCTACCTCCAACTGCTTGCGAGTTACTTTTCCGTCCCTGTCCTTTTCCGCAATAGGAATGACTCCCACATCTACGCTATAACCACGCATACGAAGCTCGTTGTAAATTACATTCTCCATAGAATGGGTCTGCTCGAATTGGCGGAAGTTGATCCTTGCGTTGCGAAGCCCCAGGTCGGAGAAATAATATTTCTTAGGCGTTTCAATGTATGCCTTGCCTTTGATATCATATCGCTGGGCAGATTCAATCAGGAAAGAATCCTCAAAGTAGTCCAGATACTTTTTGATGGTATTGGCAGTAATCTTTGATTTCTTTACAGTCTTAAAAGTGTTTCTCAACTTTTCGGGGTTGGTCAGCGAACCAATGGCAGAGGAGAGAATGTTCAACAGATCTTCCAGTTCACCCATGTTTTTCACTCGGTTACGCCTGGTAATATCCTGAATATAAATCTCATTGAACAAATTCTGCAATGCTGCTGCCTTATCGTTTGCTCCCTCACGAAGCACCACCAGAGGGATACCTCCGTAAAGCATATATTCAGATAAGCCCATGTATTTATCTCCGTTGTAAACGGTCATAAACTCGGCAAAGCTCAGGGGATACATATGAACCTCATCGCCACGACCGGCGAACTCAGTGGCAATGTCTTTGGACAGAAGCTTTGCATTCCTTCCGGTCACAAATACATCCATATTATCCTTACGGAGATAACTGTTCAAAACAGCTTCAAAGCAGTCCAGCATCTGAATTTCATCAAGCAGCAGATAATACATTCCCTCGTCTACGACCTTGGAACGGATATATGCCATGAACTTTTCGGGGTCAACGCCACGCTTTTCTTTTTCAATCTGAATAAGGCTCTCGCCAATCAGATAAAGATCATCTGCGGAGTCAAAAGCAAAGCGGAGGATATGGTCAGCGTCAACGCCATGATCCAACAGGTGACGGTAAAAAAGGTTATTCAGCAAATAGGACTTACCGCATCTGCGGATGCCGGTAATGACTTTTATCAGTCCGTTATGTTTCCGTTTTACCAATTTATCCAAATAGAAATCTCTGCGAATCTCCATGGCAAAGCCTCCATGCGAAAGATTTTTGCAACCTGATACAGTTTTCTGTTCTATCATATCACGAAAGCCGGTTCAAATCAATATGCCACGGCAGTTTTGGAAAAGATTTTTGCAACCTTCAGCACTTTTCCTCTCCGTAAACGGATGCCATATAGGATAATCACTGACTCGGAGATATTGCGTACCATGGCAAAGACATCCGGCGAAAAATCCGCCGGATGTCCTTGCCAGCGGAAACGAATGTCTTTCCAACCTGGTTGTTGACGGACACAAACGCTTTGGAACCCGTGCGTCAAACGGTTTCGGTGAGCAGAGCCAGCAGGTCTTCTTTGGACATATTCAGGATGCCGCCGTCCTCGGCGCCGGAGATGGTGTCCATGAGGGCTGCTTTTTTCTCCTGCAATTCCAGAATTTTTTCCTCAATGGTGTCCTTGGCGATGAGCTTGTACACCTGCACATGGGCCTGCTGGCCGATGCGGTGGGCCCGGTCTGTGGCCTGATCCTGGGCCGCCTGGTTCCACCAGGGGTCAAAGTGGATGACGATGTCTGCCGCCGTCAGGTTCAGCCCGGTGCCGCCGGCCTTCAGAGAGATGAGGAACACCGAGGCTGCCCCGGCGTTGAAGGCTTTTACCAGCTTTGCCCGCTTTTCTTTAGTGGTAGAGCCTTGCAGGGTAAAGCTGGAAATGCTCGCTTCGTCCAGCCGGGCGCGAATCCTGTCCAGCATGGAGGTGAACTGGGAGAACAGAAGAATTTGGTGGCCGTTTTCCACCATGGCCTGACACAGCTCCATGCAGGCATCCAGCTTGCTGGTTTCC
>CALXFT010000040.1 GCA_944387635.1 uncultured Oscillospiraceae bacterium
GATATCACTTGGTTGCAAGAGGTAGGGCTGTTTTGCCCTGCCTCTTTTTTTGCCAATTAATATTTTACACTAAGCCCCGGCGGTTCCGAAAAATTTTTCCCTTTTGCCTCTTTACAAATTGGAAAAAGCCTGCTATAATAGTGAGGCTTTAAAAAGCACGCACCGGTGGCTCAATGGATAGAGCATCGGATTCCGGTTCCGAGGGTTGGGGGTTCGAGTCCCTTCCGGTGTACCATTAAAAAGTACCGGGAACCGCCTGATTTCAGGCGGTTCCCGGTACTTTTTGCGTTTTATTCCCCGGCGCCGTCGCGGGCAGCTGTCGCAAATCTCCGATTTGCGGCTGAGAGGGGGCGGGGAGCACCCGGTTCTATCTGAGCACCCCTTGGCTCCCGCTCTCAAAGCCGCCCTCCCCTGGACCCCTCCCGGCGCGCTCTTCGTTTGGTGCAGGAATTGCCTTAAGCGCCAAATCGGTGCGGTGCCCGTGTAAAGCACAAGCATCCTGGCAGCTGCCCATACGGAAGCCTGCATAGAAGCAACGGATATCTGCATTTTCTGTTGCGTAGACAGTCGATAGAATGTTAAAGATTTACTGTGAAAGTCTCTAAAACAACGGTAACATTTAAACATTTTTACTGACTTTCATTTTTGGTGGCGCTGTACGCAGCATGAGGATTTCATCAAAAAAACCGTATCAGAGGTTCCTCAGGAGAGGAACTCTTCCCAAGGCTGGCCATTGATGGTGCCTCCCTCAGGCGGAACCGGGTTTTCTCTCAGCAGGGACAGGTCAAAGTTCTCGCCCACCTTCAGCCTTTTCAGGGCAGCGGGGGTCTGCTCCCACAGCATCATGGCCGATTCCACCCGGGAGGTGTCAAAGCTTCTCAGATCCAGCTCCTCCAGGCTGCAGCAGAAGAACATCCCGTCCATATTGGTCACTTGGGACGTGTCAAAGCTGCTCAGATCCAGGTCGGACAAATACCAGGACTGGAAGAACATCCCGCGCATGTTGGTCACCTGGGAGGTGCTGAAGGTGCGCAGATCCAGCTCCCGCAGGCTTTCACACCGGGCAAACATATACTCCATGGTAGTCACCGCGCTGGTGTCCAGAACACCCACGTCCAGTTCCTGAACGCTGCTGCAGAAATAGAAAAGCTCGCCCATATTGGTGACTGTAGACGTATCCCAATCATCCGGGAGCTCCAGCCGCTCCAGACTGTCGTTGCGGAAGAACATTCCCTGCATCGTCCGGCAGTTCTCCAGATAAAAGCAGTCGTTGAAGTCCAGGGACTCCATAAACCGGAAGTGGGCCAGCAGATAGGTGCAGTCCTCCGGCGCCCATACGCCCCCTTCACCGGCGATGTAAAGATCATACGTGGGCCATGTATCGCCCTGCCCTTCGACCCAGGCCAGTACGGAGCCATCCTGTGCCTGGGACACATCCCAGGCGTCCGACGGCACGCCGGAGAGGGTATCCAGGAATTGCAAAGAGACAATCTGCTCCCGGCTTATGTCGCTTCCGAATACCGTGTACGAGGGGATCAGCTCCACGCCGCTCTCGGAATCCACAGAAACGGTATAATCCGCCGGCATGAGGACGCCGCTGGCGGCTGCGTACTTGCCGGTTTTCTCAGCCGGAGCGGCAGCCGCTTCGGTTAAATACGCGGCCGGTACAGGCTCTTTCCGCTCCGAAACGGTGTTGGGACTGTTCCCGCCAAAGCGCGGGAACAGCGCGGCAAGCAAGCCTGCTGTCAGCAGGATGCCGATCACCCAGGGGAGGATTTTATGCTTAGGGGATTTGGGTGAGGAAAACGGCGCCTGGGGCTGTCCTGACCGACTTTTGCCGCTGCCATTGCTGTCTTTCCATTCTTTCTCATTACGCATGTTACTCCCTCCATGATCCATCGTTTTGCCGGCACAAGCCGTGTCAATGGGCTAATCATGTAAAAAATTCGGATTGCAAGGGCCGCTTCCGGAGTTCACAATTTGTTTATTTTTATTATAGCACCGGGTGAATTTCTTTTCAAGTCATTAATAAGTGAATCTACTTAAAAATCTCCAGCACGGTGAGGCTTTCGATCCGTTATTCAGCCGAAATGGAACGGCGGGAGGCGGTATAGATTACTATATATTGTGCATTTATAAATTATTATCCCCATATTTTGGGATTGAATTTTTGCTCGCAAATGCATATAATAGTATTGCGACTAAAATGCAGTTGCAATAAACAAAGAGGACTGAGCAGAGTTGCCAAAGAAAGACAAATTACTCGAAAAGCTAATGCGTCCATCTCTTCCAAAAAATTTCACAAAAAACGAACTGGATTCTCTTATGGGGCAATGCGGGTGCGAAAAAGGAAGCGGCGGACGAGGTTCCTCAATTTCCTACTATCACAGAGCTACAGGACGAATACTGCGATTTGATGGCCCCCATCCCGGAAATGAACTATATGCCTACCAAATAAAAATGGTTAGAACATTTTTGAAAGAAATCGGAGAAATTAAGGAGTGAACGAGAATGGCTAACCTGATGGAATATAAAGGCTACCATGGCACTGTTACATTCAGTTCTGAAGATAACCTGCTTATTGGAAACGTGATCGGTGTCCAGGATTCCTTGAATTTTCATGGTACATCCATTGAGGAAGTCACACAGTCTTTTCATGACTGTGTTGATGGTTATTTGGAAATGTGTAAAGAGTTTGGGAAAAATCCCGACAAAGAGTATAAAGGCTCTTTTAACGTGAGAATCGGGCCGGATCTGCACCGAGCAGCTGACCTGGCCGCAAAGGCAGCGGGCATCACACTAAATCAGCTTGTTCAAAAAGCACTGGAAGAAAAAGTCTATCAAACGAACAAGTCCGGTTCTCAGTGTTTCATCGTAATAGACACACGCCAGATTCAAGCAACCATATCAAGTAATGAAAAAAATGCTAGCAATTATAAAAATGCTGTATCACTTGGATCTGAAGAAAAGAGGGATATGCAATGGAAAACCAGTACAACATTAGGCTCCTGACATTCAACATTACCGATATAGAAGCTAGCATTCATGTGAAAGATACAGAACAGCTTCAAATGAGCGGCTCTTTTCAGCTTCAAATGCGGGAGCCTAAGAGCTCTGATGATCCCACTGTGATGTTGAATGTGACCGCTACGCTCTCTGATCAAGAGGAACATCTGGTTGTAAAATGCACCGCAAACTATGTATTCCAATTTGATCCGATTCCTTCTGATTGGATTAACGCGGTAAAAGAGCACTGCCCCTCTTTGATTCAAGATGAAATGATCCGCCGCACACATCAAATTCTGAAAGCAATGGGGCATACATTGACTGTCCCTGGAAGTGAAGAATAAGCCAAAACCGCCCCCGGCGCTGCAGCGCCGGGGGCGGCGGATATAGAGAGCACCCACACGCTCAAAAATAGGGGCAGTCTGCCCATCTATCCAATCGGGCCTGTCCCGAAAAAGCAGAGAAAAGCGAAGCTCCAATTTTTTCGGTCGTGCCGCGGAGAAATCTCCGGCGCGATTTGTTTGTATACGCTCATCGGCTTGACACGGCCAGTTGGACGGCCCACCCCGCGATTCCCGCAAGAAAGCCAGGCAGGGAAAGACTTCCCATAACACCGGCCCCGATCACGGCGAGCAGAAAACACGCCAATCCCGTAAACGCGGTTCGCAAAGAAACCAATTGCTTCAGCTGTCTGTGCGTCAGCCCGCCGCAGAGCAATGCCTGACGCTCCGCAGCCGCTTCCGTCATTTCCCGCCGGTGCCGCGATCCCATCTGGACGGCGGCGCAGAGGATCAGCACCAGGGCGGAGAGGGCGGTCTGGTAAATCTGCTGCTTGTTCAGCCTCCAGCTCTGGGGCAGGTCCTCCTCATAGGAGAGGGACAGGTCCAGTTTCTTCAGCTCCCTGGCCCCTTCCTCCAGGTCCTGGGCGTGGGAAAGCCGGATGAGCAGGCGGACATTGTCGGATTTGGGAAGGATCCGGGCGGCCAGGCTGTAGCTCATATAGACCACCGGCCCTTCCAGGCCGTCTTCAAAGATCCCGCAGACAATGGCGGAGCGCTCCCCGTCTTGGATGGTCATGGTCAGATCGTCCCCGACGGAAACGCTTGCCTCGGTTTCTTCCTCCGTGATAAAATGCTCAGCGGCATTCCGGTTCAATACCAGAAAGGGCATATTGGTTTCGTTGGAGAATACGTTGCCCTGGATGAAGTCCAAATCCAGATACTCCGCCGTCACCGCCGTCACGGAAGCGGACAGGGAGGCGTCCTTGGTGGAAAGTTCGGTGTCAAAGGAAAGCACCGGGGTCACCGCATCCACGGCCTCCACTTCCCCATACCGGGCCAGGTCCGCCTGTCCGGTGACGGTTCCGGAGAGGATGTAAGGCTGAGACAGTTCCTCATAGAGCTGTGCGTAGGAATTTGCCGTGGTGATGAGAAAGAAAAATCCCAGAAACAGCATGACAAGGGGCATCTTCCCATACCGGCCCACGGTTTTCCAGGCGATCTTACAGATCATGGCCGCCCCGGCGCTTTTTGAACTGGAGGAACAGGATGACGCCAACTGCCGCAAGGATCACACCTCCCAAAATGATGACGGAAACCCACCAGGAGCCGACTCTTTCTTCCTCCTGCTCTTGGGCTGTATTGCTTTCCGGCAGCTGAACCACCGGGCGGTTTACCGTGGTGTCGAAGGTGGCCTCCTGGCTGTATTCCTGCCCCGTCTCGTCCTCGTAGATCAATGTTACGGTGCCGGTGGTGTCCCCGTACTGGGGGCCGTTTTCGTTGCCCTCGCTGGCGTTCAGGGCGATGATGTACAGCTCCACCTCCGTATTGGCGGAGGTTCCCGCCTCCATGGTGCCGATGTAGCCGGTGTTGGAGGGAACCAGCCCATAGCCGGATACTGTGCAGCGCACGTTATACATGGCGGACCGGCCCATGTTCATGACCTGGAAGGTAATGGGCACGGTTTCTCCCACGCTGACGGAGGAAGAAAACCGGGGCATAACCAGCTCCATATTGGCCGGCTGCTGGATCTCCACCACCGTGGAGCCGGTGGAGGACAGGTTCAAGGTCTTGCTGCTGTCGTACTTAAAAGAAAAATTGATGGGATACTTTCCCGAGGGAATGGCGGGCTCCGTGGAAAAGTGCAGGGTCAGCTCCACCTGGCCGCCCCTGTCGATCTGCTCAACAGGGAAGATGTTGCTGTCCTCTTCCAAATCGATCTGCACGTTCCCGGTATCCACCGTCACCAGCATGTTTTTCACAGACTTGGTGGTGATGGAGTTTTTCAATGTCACGGTCATGGTGAAGGCTTCCCCCGCCTGGGCCGTCTCCGGTTCCATGACCGTTTTGCTGATATACACCACCGGCTCTGCGGTGGCCGTCTCCACCACGGGCTGGGCCACCTTTTCCACCTTGCCGTCGGTGATGGTGATGTAAAGGGTGAAGCTGGTGTTCACGGCGTTTCCGGAGGCGTCAAAGCCCGAGGTGTTCACCGTCACCGGGTAGGTGCCGTTTTGCCGGCTGTCGGACAGGCCGATGTCGAATTTCACCAGGTAAATGTCCTGGGGCTCGCTGCTGTTTTTCGGGGTGACGGATTCCAAGTAAAAGGTCTTTCGGAAGTTCTCCACCACGAAGGGGGAGCTGGAGCTGGTGTCCAGGGTCACGGAAGCGTCCAGCTTGTTGTCCCACAGTTCCCCGCTGCATCGCAGGGGCAGGACGATCTTCATGACCCCGTCGGTGACCCGGGGCAGATACCCGTCCTCATAGGCCATGTCCATGCCGCTGTAAATGTGGGCGCTGTCGATCTCCAGCACCGTGGGGATCTGGGGAACCGTAACCTCCGTGGGAGTGCTGGGTTCAGAGGGGTCCGTGGGGGTGGTGGGGTCGGAAGGGTCCGTAGGGGTGGTGGGGTCAGAAGGCTCCGTAGGGGCTTCCGGTTCCGGAATCACAATGGGATTGGGCAGAGCCAGTTCCAGGGACTGTACCGGCTCCCCGGTCTCCACCTTCAGCGTCACCGGATAGGAGCCGGGGGCCGCCGACTCCGGAAGGGTGATTTGAAAATCCGCCAGGAATACATTCTCTGCGGTTTGCCCATTGCCTAAATCCATGTTTTGGGAGGCGATGTTCTCAATCTTTTCTTCCCCGGTCAGGAAAGAAGCGGTCATGGTCACGTGGATGGGGCCGGGAATGCTGCCCTGGTTCAAAATAGGAACGATCAGCCGAAGAACGCCGTCGGCGGCGGTTCCGGAATACCCCGCCTGATAGCTCTTGTCCATTCCGGGATATTGCCGCTCCAAGTCAATGGTCAAATCGCCCTCCGTGAGGGCAGGCTCCGGATTCTCCGGGACAGACTGCTCCAAAAGCGACGTGTTTTCCGGGGGCGTTGGCTGTTCTGAGCCGCCTTGGGTTCCCTGGGTTTCTTCTGTTTCTACGGTCACAGAAGCGGTGGTTTCCCCGGCGGAAACCGGAAGCCCCAGGCCCAAAAGCAGTATGCAGGCCAGGAAAAAGGATAGAATTCTGTTTTTCATGTTGTTACCTCCCGGAAATTTGCTGGATTTCGGTCCAGGGAATGTTCCCCGGAGCCGGAGCGCTGCTCAAATAGACGAAGGCCATATCTTCCATGAGCACCTCCTGAACCTCCTGCCACACCAGCATGGCGTCCTTCCGGTTCAGATGGTCAAAGGGGGCGTTGCAGATGATCATAGGCGGCTCCATGACCAAGGCCCGGAGCAGTCCCGCCAAGGCCCGCGTCCGCTGACTGCACCGCTTGGCGGGGTTGTACAGGTCGTGGAGCGGCAGATAGTCAAAGGCGTTCTTTCGGATGCGCCCCTTGATTTCCTCCTGAGAAAGCCCCGCCAAAACCATGGGAAGCCGCACCTGCTCCAGCAAGGTCAGCTCCGGCACAAAGCCGCTTTTTCTTGGGATGGCCCCCAGGTGATCTCGCCGGAAGGCCGCCCGCTCCCGCTCCTTTAAGGCGTAAAGATCCTGCCCCAGCAGGGTGACGGCCCCTTCCTCCGGCCGCCGCAGTCCCGTGAGCATTTCAAACAGGGCATTACATTCTTCGCCCCGGCCCTGCAAATACCACCATTCCCCGGCGGCGATGGCCAGACTGACCGGCCCCGCCTCCGGGGTGTAGCTTCGGATATGTTCCGCAATGAGTATGTTTTCCATTTACCGCACCACCGTCAGAACGCCGCCGTCCATTTCGCACACCGTGTCGCACAGTTCGTCGATGTCCATTTGGTTGTGGCTGGCCAGAATCATGGTCTTGCCCTGATAGCGAAGATTTTTAATCAGCTCCCGGATGTGGACCACGCCGTGCTTGTCCAGGCCGTTGAGAGGCTCGTCCAGGATCAGCAGGCCCGGATCTTCCATGAGGGCCTGGGCCAAGCCCAGCCGCTGACGCATGCCCAGAGAGTATTTTCCCACGGGCTTTTTCAGGTTGGGGTCCAATCCCACCAAGGCAATGGTGTCTTTGATGGTGTGGTCGTTGGCAACCTTTCGCAAGGACGCCAGGAGCTTCAGATTCTGAAAGCCCGACAGATGGGGCAGGAAGCCCGGGGTCTCGATGATGATGCCCAGATCCTCCGGGAAGTCCGTCTCTTTTCCCACCTCTTTGTGGTTGACATAAATCTTCCCCTCATCCGGGCGGAGAAAGCCGCAGATGCACTTCATGAGCACCGTCTTTCCGGAGCCGTTGTTGCCCACAATGCCGTGGATCAGCCCCCGCTCAAAGCTGTGGGTCACGTTTTTCAGAACCTTCTCATCTGCGAAGGATTTGCTGACGTTCAAAACCTCGATGCAGTTGTCCACCTTATCCCTCCGTTCCGATGAAGGTAAATTGATACCGTTTTGCCGCCCGGATGGCGGCGATGTATAGTACAGCCACCAAGACAAAGAAGATCAGGTAAGACTGCCACAGCCTTGGGAGCTTGTCATAGCCGAAGTTGTGCATGTGATAGGTGGCCTGATTCAATGGGGACAGCCAGCCGATGATCACGTTGGCGATGTAATAGGCTTCATCCGGCAGCTTCAGAATCAGCTGAATGGTGTCCGGCTGCATGAGGATGCCGTAAACACTGTAGCCGATGACGCTGACCACCCCCGCCGCCTGGCCGAAGCGGAGATTGCAAACCAGCATGAGCATGACCATAACAGAGGTGTAGCCCAGCATCAAAAAGAAAATGGACACCATGCTCTGATAGGGCCAGCTCATTTCCAGGGTTTTCACCAGTGCGGGAATCGCAACACGCTCTCCCGCATTGGTGTAACCCAGGATTGCCGCCGTAGGGCTCCACATGTTGGCGGTGAAGGACTGGCGGATGGAGAAGAAAATGGTACACAGGAGCACGAACAGCAAGTACACAAAGGTTGCGGAAAGGATGTAGATCACCTGTCCCGTGATCCAGGTTCGGCGGCGGGTGCGCACCAGGTACAGCGGCGTGCCGGAAGATAAAAAGGGCATGTCCGCGAACAGCAGCACCAGCAGCACGGAGGACAGCAGGATGGAGCCGCTGTCCCCAAAGTTCCAGATGAACACCTCCACAAGCTGCATGGTGGTGTTATGCTCCACGGCAAAGGTTACGGCTTTGTCCGAAAGTAGGAAGCACAGAATGAAGGCCAGCAGAAATGTCACCAATATCCGGGGATTCCCCCGCCACAGGCGGAAGTTGTACCCGGCGATGGAAAAGGCTTGCTTGATTTTCTTCATAGCTGCTGTAACCTCCTCCCAGCGCGGTACGCAAAGAGAAACGCAAAAATTATGGTCATTTCTAATAAGAAGATGGCTGCACCCCAGCAGCCAAAGGGCCAGGCGGTGGGGTCTGTCCATGTTTTGGGGTAGATGATAAAAAGATCGGGGAAGTATCGCTCGTAGAGGATCACCAGCAGATAATAGAACACAAAAGGCGTCGCATAGGAAATGTACTTGCTCTCCATGAGGGTACTCATAGCCATGCCGACTACAGACCAGAAGCCGCCGTTCAGGAATAGCAGAAAGCAGATTTCGATTAGTCCGTCAATAGCCGTTGGCGCCATGCCCTCGATTTCCCGTTCCATGGGAATCAGTACCGTTGCTGTGGCTCCCCAGGCAATCAGCACACCGGAGAGGATCGCCAAACCGCCAGCCAGAAAGCCAACGATAATGCGGCTGATGATATATGTACGGTAGCTGCTGCGGATTAGAAAGAACCGGGCAAATTTACTTTTCAGATCGTCCACAAAACATCCGCTGAATGGCAGCGTGGCTAAAATAGGAGAAAAAGAAGAAAGTATATCCGAACGGAATCCATATGTTAGTAGCACTACATGAAAACCATCTGTAAATACTTTGTATTCACGGTATGTTCGAATAACAGGATCAATGAAATCAAGCACTATCACTACAGTGACCAGAATTGGAGTTATCAATAACCTCACTCCCAATGCTTGTCGTAGGCTACTTGATATTGCTTTGATCATTCTTTTTTTCCTTTCTATAATAATATGTACCGGCTGTTTTTTTAAATGATTTAATACTATGTGATGTGACTATTTAATAATGCTACCATCTATGGCATTGATGCACAAAAATCCGTTATTTGTATAGTTGTAAAATACTGCCCCGGAATCTTTATCGAAGTATTCTATATCTGCGCGTAACATTAGTGCAGGAATGTAGTAGTAGCTGTCTGTGGTATCAGGAGCCATAATTCGAGCGAGACCATATTCGATACCAAATATTTTTACAGAGCAAAGAATACTTTCTGACAGTTGCTGTGATGTCATTCCATAATTTTCAGCATCGCTAAGCGAAAGGTGCTGTTGAATTCGTTCCATTAGTTGTAAAAAGGACATCGTATCGACATTTTCATTAACAATGGATTCTACATCTAAAGGGGAGTTTAGTTGCATTTCAATCAAGTCACCATTTACAGACATTAGAAAGCTTGCGTCAGTAAGAACGTATGCACCTGTAAAATCATTTGATTTTGAAACATTTTGTTGCCCGTATACCACAGGGATGTTATTGAACACAGGAACAGCATATACACGCAACATAAATTCAGGGCAGGCTTCTGTGCCGTAAATTTCTACTTGTGTATCTGCAATTCTCCATTGTCCTAAGTCCATTTGCCCCAATATTTCCATTACTTTGTTTTGAACTAAGTCAATTTGACTCTGCGTAGGTGCATCGGTACGGCAGAGTTTAGACCAGTATATCAACCGATCGGTGTAAGTATCAACGCTAGCACCTCCAAGCTGAATGCTAAAGCGATTGAGCTTATAGTCATCTTGATTTCTTGAAACCACCATGTATTTGTACCCAAATCCGTCTTTTTCGGCAGTAGCAACCAACCAATCATTATCTTCTATTAATGGCCTCTGACCAATATCCCACTCAGCATCATTATATTCTCGTTCCTTTTTTAGGGTCCAATCACAGAGTTTGTGCGGGTTTTCATCTGGTGCAGTTTCCATTTGCTCTGTGATCCATGCAATTGTCGTTTTGACCGAAGTAAGCATCTCCTCTGCGTCCTCATTGCCTACTAAATCGGTCATTGCGTCTATGTTTGCATAAGGCGAAAGCCGTGCAATCATTTCTTGATATTGCGATTTTGAATACTGCGGATTGGAGGAAGGTTCGCGTTCATAGAAAACTGCATTGCTCAACAGCGATTCAGCGACTCGTTGAATATCTTTGCTAGTTAAATTCTTAGGATTCACCTTGATTACAGGCATTTTTGTTGAGAGTAATTCTTGGTGTAGATCAATCTGAAATTGTACACTTCCATCGCTGCTATTAAAGTTTTTTGTATAACTAACGAATTGAGGCATGATTTCGTCTTCGGGTTGAGTAGCAAATATAGCATGGTTATAGAAATCTATGTCTTTATTTACAACAGATTGATCGCGGGGAATTGCTTGACAACCATTAATAAACAGTAGGGTAATAGTTAGTAAAATGAAAAATATGTTTCTTCTCATAGTCATATTCATTCAACATTATTTATTTCCTGTATAGATACAATTATGTTGCCTTTCTGTAATGATTATTATTATGCAGGTGATTGTAAATGTCAATGAAAAAGTGAGCCAGGTTCTCCGTTTGGTGCGCACCAGATAAAGGGGCGTCCCGGAGGACAGGAAGGGCATATCCGCAAAGAGCAACACCAGCAGCACCGAGGACAGCAGGATGGAATTGCTGTCACCAAAGTTCCAGATGAACACCTCCACAAGCTGCATGGTTGTGTTATGCTCCACGGCAAAGGTCACGGCCTTGTCCGAAAGCAGGAAGCACAGAATGAAGGCCAGCAGGAAGGTGACTAAGATTCTCGGATTTCCCCGCCATAAACGGAAGTTGTAGGCGGCAATGGAAAAGGCCTGTTTCATTTCTTTCACAGCTGCTCCAGCCTCCTTCTTCCCCGGATGTAAAACAGCAGTCCCGCCAGAACGGTCAATTCCAGCAGGAACACAGAAGCCCCCAACAGTTCATATGGCCAGTTCTCTGGGGACAGCCAGTGCTTGGGGTAGAGCAGAAAGGCGTCGGGAAAGTACCGCTCATAGAGGATCACCAGCAGGTAGTACACGATGAAGGGGGAGACGTAGGCGATGTACTTGCTCTCCATGACCGTGCTCAGGGCCATGCCCAGAACCGCCCACAGTCCGCCGTTCAGAAACAGCAGAAACATTTGACCGGCGATCTGAGGGACGATGCTCACATAGTTTTCCGAAACCCGCTCCAAGGGGGTGAGCATCAGGGCGGTAACGCCCCAGGCCCCCAGGCAGCCCAGAAGCGCCGCCCCGCCGCCGCAGAGCCAGCAGGCGGCAGCGCCGCTCAGAAGATAGCCGGAGTAGCTGCCCCGGATCAGGGAAAGCCGGACGAATTTGCTTTTCACATCCTCCAAATATCCTGCCGCCAGGGGGATGGCCCCCAGGACGGGCAGGAAGGAGGACAGGGTATCGGAAGACAGGGCAGTGGTGATCAGCTGATTGTGATAGCCCTGGTAAAAGTACCCGCCCTGCTGCAGAGACTTTAGCACCGGCTCAAGGAAGGTGGAAAAGGTCAGTCCCATGGCAGCCAGGGCCGTCAGCCAGAATCGAAGCCCCAGGCCCCGGCGGAGTTGGGGAAGAATGCTGTTCAATTAGACTTCCCTCCTGTTGTTGTAGATATTTCAAATGATCGTATCGTCCATGGTGTTGATGGTGACAACGGTCTCTGTTTCTTTTTATCCCATATTTTCTATGACAGAACCATCCACAGCATTGATCCAAACAAGGGCCTGATATCGCTTGCCAAAAGGTTCTCCGCTGCCTATGTAGAATTTGCCGCTTTCCGCTCCGTAATAGTCGGATGCCCCGTAAAGTGTTATCGCCGGGATATAATAATAGTTTTCATCTGAATTTGCGGCTTTCACGCGAGCCAAGCCAAACCCCAGCCGCTCAATCGTCACCTTGCAAACAATCTTTTCTCCGCTGCTCTGGGCGTATGTCTCTACGGCCCCCGATGGGACACCATACCCGGCATATACATCTGTGCGGCACAGATGGTTTTTCGCGATATTGAACAGCTCGTCCAGGGAAAGCATGGACACATTTGAATTTATAACGGACTTTATTTCAATAGGCGAGTCCATTCCAAAGGAGATCAGCTTCCCTCCGGGAGAAAACCGAAAAAATGCCGCAGTTAAGTAGTAGTTTGACGAATAAACGTCATCGCCGGTCAGGACAGGATTTCTCTGACCGGACAACACCTTCGCTCCTTCCAAAACAGGCACCGCGTTAACCAGTATAGAATATTCCGGAATTTCGCCGTAGTATCTTACTTCCAGCTCCGGTTCCTCAACAGACCAAGTTCCTAAGTCCATCTTGTCCAGCATTTCCTGGGCGTTCTGGGCAGCCATATCCATTTGCTCTTGGGAGGGCTCGTCTGTTCTGCACATCTGAGCTTGCAGGATTCTACGGTCAACGCTTGTCACGCCGGCATCTAATGTAATGGCATTGACAATAAAATCCTGTTTCACCCTGCTTACAGCATTGAGTACATAGTCAATGCCATCTACAGCCGCTCTGGCCTGGATAATATCATTATTATAGGGATTCTCCGAAAAATAGTAGTTCTCCGGTTTGAAGCGCCAATCGCAAAGACGGTGCGGATTCTCTTCCGGCGCGCTTTCCAGTAGTTCCGTATAACTCTGTATGCCGGATTTCAGCGCATCGATTCCATCCTTATCGACGCTTCCGTACAGTTCCGAATACGCTTTTTCACTTGTGTATTGTGACCAGCGGCTGATTGCTGTCTGTAATTCTTCTTTTGAATATTGGGGATCGCTATCCGGCTCTTGGTCATAAAAAGCGGTATCTCCCAACAACGCTTGCGCAGCCCTTTCCACATCATCGCCGGTCAAATTATGAGGAACAACTTCCACCGCGGGCATTGCTGCTGTCGAAATGTTTTGGTCCAGGGACAGTTGAAACTCCACGCTGCCATCTGTGCTGAAAAACTGCTCGGACAATTGAATGTGCGTATCTTCCAAAATTTCCTTGGGAGCTGTTTGGCTTAAGTTGGACTCAAAGACACCGTCATTCTTGCTCCTCACCACCTCCTGGGTGGGGTTGGCGGCGCAGGCGGTGAGAATCACCAGGCACATAAGGACGCAGAGGCCGCTTTGCCATTTTTTCAGCTGCTTCCACCGGGCGAGATTTTGAATCCGGCCTTTGGTATCCCCCTCCCCGAAGGACAGAGGGCCTCCGGCAATGATCCGCTTTCCCATGGCCAGACGCAGCAGGGAGGCGGAGTAGTCTGCCCGGATGCGGCTGCCCAGCTTTTTCAGCACCGCCTCGTCACAGCTCATTTCCATGTCCTTCCCGGACAGGATGAAGGCCAGCCAGACCAGCGGGTTGAACCAGTGCAGGCACAGGGCGAAATAGGCCAGGTGTCTGACCAGGTGGTCCAGCCGGGTAATGTGGTGCTGTTCGTGGGCGATGATATAGTCCATCTGTTCCTCCGGCAGATCCGAGGGAAGATAGATCTTCGGCCGAAGCAGTCCCGCCACAAAGGCAGATCCCAGGTAATCCACCAGGTAGATGTTCCCACGGAGCCGGTACCCGCCCACCAGATGGCGGCGGAACCGAAAACAGCTGCCCACCCCGGCCAGGAGCATCGCCGCGCCCCCGGCAAGCCACACCCAGGCGGCATAGGGAATCAGGTCTTCCCAGGTTTTCTCGGACGGACCGTCCGGCTCTGTCTCATTGAGGATCACCTGGGCAGGCTGGCCGGAGGGAGATTCCGTGAGGATTTCATTCCGGGCAGCGGCCGCGCCGGTTTCCGTCCCCGTGCCGGTGATTTCCACGGCCTCCCGGGAAGAAGCGGAGGGCAGTTCCAAAGCGCCCAGCCAGGACGCAGGAGAAGGAAGCGACACCGGACACAGCAACCGAAACAGCACCACCGACCACAGAACATAGGAAAAGATCTTCGGCGCCCGTTTCAGGGCCAGCCGGGCCAGGAGCACCACGGCGATGATCCAGCCGGCGGTGACGCTCATATTCACCACCGAGGCAAACAAATCATACAGCGCCATACCCTCACCCCCGCATGGAATCGATGACGCTTTGCAGTTCGTCGATCTCCGCTTCCGAGAGCTTTTTCCGGGAGCCGAAGGACAGCACCAGAGCGGGCAGAGAGCCGGAGAAGGTCTCCTGTACAAACTTTTCGCTTCGGAAGGAATTGTATTCCGCTTTGGAAACCAGGACGGTTACCATCTTATTCTCCATGCGGAAAAAGCCCTTCCCGCACAGCTTCTTCAAAACGGAGTAGGTGGTGGTTCGCTTCCAGTTCAGTTCTTTTTCGCACCGCTCCACCAAAGCCCTGGTGGTCAAGGGCGCGCTGGTCCAGATGATACCGGCAAACTTGGTTTCAATGACGCCTAACTGATAATCTTCCATAACCATACCTCCTGTAAATGTCTGTTTTTGACCGGTAATTATAGTCTATTACAAGCAGACACAGATGTCAAGGCGGTTTGGAAAATCTTAAGAATCAGGCCGCTCTTGGCTCCCCCCCCTTGGGGTAAGCGAAGCGCAGTCGCGGGAGTGAATGACGCTCCGGTGGAGCGTCAGAGCCGCGACCGGGCCCGCCGCAGCGGGCAGCTGTTAGAAATCTCTGATTTCTGACTGAGAGGGGGCGGGGAGCACTTGCCTCTTGCTCAGCACTTCACAAGAGCGCAGTGCGGCATGACCTCTCAGTCACCGGCTCCTGCGTCGCCGGTGCCAGCTCTCCTTAAAAAGGAGAGCCAAGAAGCCTCGGCGGCCGCCGGTTATCCCTGCTCGAAGTCGATCACACTGCCGTCAACGGCGTTGAGGACCAGCAATACTTGTTCTTCTCTGGAATCCCATACGTCACCGGTATCCTGATGCACGATCTCAGAACTTCCCCGGAAGGCAATTGCGGGAACATAATAATAGCGGTCATCGGTGTCGGGAACCTTGACCCGCATCAGGCCGTAGTCAACCCGGTGGATGGAGACTTCCGCATGGAGTTTCCCCTGGCCGTCTTCTGAGATAAAGCCGTATTCGTACATATCGCTGAGGGACAGATGCTCCATGGCTCGCTTCAGCAGGCCGTCCATGGAAAGGGTCGCCGCGTTTTCATTGACCGTCCGCACCACATCCACCGGGGACCATAGTTGGCCCTCTGTCAGCACGCCGTCAGCATTGAAGGTAAAGGAGGCCTCTGTCATGTAGTAATTGGAGGCATATTCTTCCTCGTTTCTCAGATTGCCGATCTGTATACCGCCGATGGCGGCCATGCCTTCGAAAACCGGAACCGCGTGAACGGTGAAGGTCCACTGCTCCATGCCGTCGGATTCACCGTTGGTTGTGCAGCGGCTGGTCTCACAGGAATCCACCTCCCAGGTTCCCATGCCCAAATCGTTCAGCCATTGGCTGACTTGGTTTTGCGTCTGCTCCAGGATCTCCTGGGTCGGGGCATCGGTGTTTAACAAGGAGGCCATTTGGATTTCCCGGTCAAAGCCGGCGGGGGTATTTGGCAGCAGACGAAGGGAAAGATTGCTGATCTTGAAATCCTCCCGATCCCGGATCGACGCTCTCAACCGGTATGGATATGCTTATCGACTGTAAACAGCAGAAATTGCTGAGGATACGCACCGGCTCAGAAGCCTGCGCGCCCCTGGACTCTCCTTCCGGGAGAGCCGGGTGCTCCCCAGCCCCCTGTCAGCGGCCGCCAGAGCTGGCGCCAAGGGTCCGGAACTCTCAGCCGCTTTGACGCTGGACAATCTCCCAGGGGGCCACCTGGGGCTGGACCGGCTGGCCGTTGAACAGGCGTATCAGCAGTTCCGCCGCCATCCGGCCCACATTGTGCTCCCCGTGGGACAATGAGGTGATAGGCACCGGGGACAGCTCGCTGTAAATGCTGTTGTCGAAGCTCACCACGGCCATGTCTTCCGGAATCCGGAGGCCTTTGGCGGTGAGCAGGCCGATGACCCGGGCAGCCACCTCGTCATTGTAGCACACCATAGCGGAGCAATTGCGCCACAGAGGCTGGAGCTTGTTGGCGAAGATCTCTTCGCTGAGCAGATGATCCCGGTTCTCCGTGTTGTACCACAGCACCTGCCGGTCGTCCAGCGAGAGGCTTAAGTCCCGCAGAGCGTGGACGAACCCGGAGTAGCGCTGCAGCCCCTGAAGGTCGTCGCCTTTGAACATGGCCATAATGGACCGGTGGCCCTTCTTATACAGGTACTGGACCAGCTGCCTGGCGCCGCCGAAGTTGTCGTCGAGCACGTACACCGGCGCCTGAAGCTCCGGGTAGACGCCGTGGAGAAAGACCATGGGGATTCCCCGGTCCATAAGCTGCCGGTACAGATCCAGATTGGGATTGGGGTACACGGTCTTGGTCCCTTCCACCAGGATTCCGTCGGGGGGCGTCCCCTCCAGCAGGGTCTTCAGGATCTTGCGCTCGTTGGCGATCTGGTTCTGGGTGGAGAACAGGGTGGGAGTGGCGTTGTTCTCGCACAGGACGCTTTCAATCTCCCGAAGGATGGAGGGGAAAATGTAGTTGCTGATATAGGTGGTGATGACGGCCACCGTCCGCCGGGGAAGCTGGGCTTTCCGGTCCAGGACCCGGGAGCCGCTGCCCTGGCGGCGCTGGATGTACCCTTCGTCGGCCAGCAGAGCCAGGGCCTGGCGGATGGTCTGGCGGCTGACCCCGAATTTGTCGCACAGCGTCAATTCCACCGGCAGCATGGACCCCGGCGGATAGACTCCGGCTTCGATTTGACGGCGAAGCTCCGCGGTGATGGTTTTGTATTTGGAAGCCATGGCGCGCCATCCTTTCCCGGCAGATTTCTTTTTCTTCAGTATAGCAGATTTGTATTTGTTTTACAAGTACAATTTCAAATGAGTCCGTACAAATTATTCGAACGAATTTCTCCGGCCGAGAAAAGACGGCAGGAGCGGTTCTTGTTCATTTCTATAAAAAACAGAGAAAAAAGCCGGGGGTTTTTAAGCAAAAAGGGAAAGTTGTGCAAACTGCCAACGAGAACGCCCCATTAGATTTTGGGGAAAGATTTTGGTCTATCTGGCAAAACAGACAATTTTTTGCGGCAGTTTTCGAAATAATGACAGGAAGAATTGTGCAGGATGCGCATTTGTATTCTTTTTAGAAAATATCTCTATCAAATTTGTTTTGTATAAGTGGTAAAACGCATTTTTGAGCCGTACAAATTATTGACATTTGATTTTCAGAATTGTATACTGACAATGCAAGCACCGAGAGGCTCCGCGCAGCAAGCGGGCATCCAGGTCATCCTCTTTGACCGCACCATCGACGCCGACGAGAGCCTGTACGTCGCCTCCATCGTCTCCGATATGGCCAAGGAAGGCCAGACCGCCGTCAACTGGCTGGCTTCCCAGAACCTGGAGACCTACAACGTGATCCACATTCAGGGCGTCATGGGCTCCGCCGCCCAGATCGGCCGCACCGGCGCTCTGGACGAGATGGTCGCCGCCAATGACAACTGGAACCTGGTGACCCAGCAGACCGCCGAGTGGAACGCCGAGAATGCCCAGCAGATCGTTCAGGCCGTCATCTATCGTGTCCCTGGCGGCCATGATCTGCCTGTTCCTGCTGATCCAGAGCCTGGTGCTGATGAGAAAGAATACCGCGAAGCAATGACCTGTCCTCCCGCCGGCCTTTTGGCTCCGGGCGGAGAAAATAAGGGAGAATGATCTATGGAAAATACGAATAAGCCCCTGTACCTGGGCATTGAGCTGGGCTCCACCCGGATCAAGGCCGTGGCCATTGACGGTGGCTTCACCCCGGTGTCCTCCGGGGACTATACCTGGAAGAGCGCCTACGAAAACGGGGTCTGGACCTACGATCTGGCCCAGGTCTGGGAGGGCCTGAAGGCGGCCCTGTCCGGGGTGGAGCACCGGGAGCGCATTGCCGCCATGGGCGTTTCCGCCATGATGCACGGCTATCTGGCCTTTGACAAAGACTGGAACCTCCTGGCCCCCTTCCGCACCTGGCAGAATACCATCACCGCCCAGGCGGCGGAAAAGCTGACGGAGGCCTTCCGCTTCAACATCCCCCAGCGCTGGAGCATTGCCCATTTGTATCAGGCGGTGCTGAACGGGGAGGAACACGTTCCCCGCGTCGCCCACATCACCACCCTGGCGGGCTACGTCCACTATATGCTCACCGGCGTCAACGCCGTGGGCGTAGGCGAGGCATCGGGCATGTTCCCTATTGACAGCGAGACCTGCCGGTATGACGAGACCATGCTGTCTGAATTTGAAGAACTGACCGCCGATCAGCCCTGGAATATCCGGGACCTTCTGCCCCAGGTCCTGGTGGCCGGCGAGCAGGCGGGAACCCTTACGGAAGAAGGCGCGGCTCTGCTGGACGGCCTTCTGGCCCCCGGCATACCCTTCGCCCCTGCGGAGGGCGACGCCGGCACCGGCATGACCGCCACCAACGCCGTGGCCCCCCGGACGGGCAACGTCTCCGCCGGCACCTCCATCTTCTCCATGGTGGTGCTGGAGCGTCCGCTGAAGCGGGTCTACCCGGAGATCGACCTGGTGACCACTCCCACGGGCAAGGCCGTGGCCATGGTCCACTGCAACAACTGCACAAACGATATGAACGCCTGGGTTTCCGTCCTGGGCGAGACGGCCCGGCTCTTTGGGGCGGAATTCGATACCAACACCCTGTATACCAAGCTCTACCAGAAGAGCCTGGAGGGAGATCCGGACTGCGGCGGCGTGGTGACTTATAACTATATGGCCGGCGAAGGCGTCACCCACCTGGACGAGGGCCGCCCCATGGTGGTCCGCCGTCCCGACGCCGCCTTCACCCTGGCAAACTTCCTGCGCTCCCAGCTCTACGCCACCATGTCCACCCTGAAGATCGGCATGGACATTCTGGCGGAAGAAGGGGTGGCCATCGATAGCCTCACCGGCCACGGCGGGCTGTTCAAGACCCCGGTGGTGGGCCAGAAGTACATGGCCGCCGCCTGCAACGCCCCGGTGACCTGTATGTCCACCGCCGGAGAGGGCGGCCCCTACGGCATGGCCCTGCTGGCGGCGTACATGGCACGGAAGGAAAACGAAACCCTGGAGCGGTTCCTGAAGGACCGGGTCTTCGCTTCCGCCGAAAGCACCACCCTGGCCCCCGACGCCGGGGAAGCGGCGGGCTTTGACCGGTATCTGTCCCAGTTTAAGGCGGGCCTTGCCGCCCAGCGGGCCGCTGTGGAAACCATGTAAGGAGAATGCACTGTGAAAAATTATGAATTTTGGCTTGTGGTAGGCTCTCAGGATCTGTACGGCGAGGAGGTCCTGAAGACCGTGGCCGTCCGGGCGGCGGAAATGGCGGAAAAGCTGAGCAAGGCCCTGCCCTATCCCCTGGTCTACAAAGTCACCGCAATGTCCAACGGCCAGATCACCCGGGTGATCAAGGAGGCCAACTACGACGACAACTGCGCCGGCATCATCACCTGGTGCCACACCTTCTCCCCCAGCAAAATGTGGATCAACGGCCTGGCCCTGCTGCAAAAGCCCTGGTGCCACTTCGCCACCCAATATAATAAGGAGATCCCCAACGAAGAGATCGACATGGACTTCATGAACCTGAACCAGGCCGCCCACGGGGACCGGGAGCACGGCTTCCTCGGCGCCCGGCTGAGAGCACCCCGGAAGATCATTGCCGGTCACTGGGAAAAGGAAGATGTGCAAAAGCGCATTGGCGACTGGATGAAGGCCGCTGTGGGCGCGGCGGTGAGCAGGGAAATGAAGGTCATGCGCTTCGGGGATAATATGCGGGAAGTGGCCGTCACCGAAGGGGACAAGGTAGAGGTCCAGACCAAGCTGGGCTGGCAGGTGAACACCTGGGCGGTGGGCGACCTGGTGAAGGAGATGAACGCCGTCACGGAAGCGGAGATCGACGCCCTGATGGAAGTCTACAAGGCCGGCTACGACATCGCCACGGAAAACGTGGAGGCCATCCGCTACCAGGCCAGGGAAGAGATTGCCATGAAGAAGATGCTGGACCGGGAGGGGTGCAGGGCCTTCTCCAACACCTTCCAGGATCTGTACGGCATGGAGCAGCTGCCGGGCCTGGCCTCCCAGCATCTCATGGCCCAGGGCTACGGCTACGGCGGCGAGGGGGACTGGAAGGTATCCGCCATGACCGCCATCATGAAGGCCATGGGAGAGAACGGCAACGGCGCCTCCGCCTTTATGGAGGACTACACCTATCATCTGGCGGAGGGTCAGGAATACTCTCTGGGCGCTCACATGCTGGAGGTCTGTCCTTCTGTGGCAGGCACCAGGCCCCGGATCGAGACCCACCACTTAGGGATCGGCATGAACGAGAAGGACCCCGCCCGGCTGGTCTTTGAGGGCAGGGAAGGGGACGCCATTGTGGTCAGCCTGGTGGACATGGGCGGCCGTCTGCGGCTGATCTGCCAGGACATCCACTGCGTCAAGCCCATTATGCCCATGCCCAACCTGCCGGTGGCCAGAGTCATGTGGCAGGCGAAGCCCAGCCTCACCACCGGCGTGGAGTGCTGGATCACCGCCGGCGGCGCTCACCACACGGTGCTGAGCTACGACGTCACCGCCGGGCAGATGAAGGACTGGGCCAATATGCTGGGCATTGAGTTTGTCCACATCACCAAGGACACCACGGTGGAGTCCCTGGAAAAGGAACTGTTCTATAACGACATTGCCTGGAAGCTGAAACGGATGTGAGCCTTATGCTGGAAGAACTGAAAAAGCAAGTTTACGAAGCCAACATGGAGCTGCCCCGGCGGAACCTCGTGACCTACACCTGGGGCAACGTCTCCGGCATCGACCGGGAGAAGGGCCTGTTCGTCATCAAGCCCAGCGGGGTGGAGTATGACGAGCTGCGGCCGGAAGACCTGGTGGTCATGGACTTAAACGGCAATAAGGTGGAGGGGAAGCTGAACCCCTCCTCGGATACCAAGACCCATCTGGAGCTGTACAGGGCCTTCCCGGAGATCGGAGGCATTGTCCACACCCACTCCCCCATGGCGGTGGCCTGGGCTCAAGCCGGCCGGGACATCCCCGCCTACGGCACCACCCACGCCGACTACTTCTACGGAGACATCCCCTGCGCCCGGAGCCTGACCCCGGAAGAGATCCAGGAGGACTACGAGACCAACACCGGACGTGTGATCATCGAGACCTTCCGGAGCCGGAACATTCAGCCCAAGTTCGTTCCCGCTGTTGTCTGCCGGAACCACGGCCCCTTCACCTGGGGAAAAGACGCCGCCCAGGCGGTGTATCACGCAGTGGTATTGGAGGAAGTGGCGAAAATGGCCCTGCTCACCGAGCTGCTGAGCCCCAGCGCCGAAGCGGCTCCCCGGTGGATTCAGGACAAGCACTTCCTGCGCAAGCACGGCCCCAACGCCTACTACGGCCAGGGGTAACGGGGCCGTGAAAGCGGCCAGAGCGGAGAAAGCCTGCGGGTATTTCCCGCTGGTTGAGCCCCGCGGATGGGGGCAAAAGATCCGGCATTCAGCCGAAGGCCATGGATTCCCTGATTTCTGAAAAAAGCGCCCTGGAGCGGAGAGAATTTTCCGGCTCCGGGGCGTTTTATACGATTTCCTGGGTTAAATCCCCATGCGAAACGATTGCGCCACGAACCATGAAAGCAGTTGGCGCATGGGGATTGATATGCATTCGCATCGGTTGCCCCGTAAGGGGCGAGATGCGGGCATTTGTTTGAAGTTTTACTATGAATGCGGAGCTTTCATAGTAAAATCTTTCATATTAGATCAAGAAGACACAGCCGGGAGCGGTTTACCGTCACATTCTGCCTTTTCTTTTCCCGTTTTTCATGCTATACTGTTGGAAAACACAGACAAGGCGGGATTTCTTTGAAACTGGATCTGACACAGATAAAATTGCTGTTTTCCAATGCGGACTATGCCCGGGGCATGGAGTACTTCCGGCAGGGGCGTGTGCTGGATATGACGGCCGGAGAGGGTGAGAATTCGGTTGTGAAGTGCCTCGTCCGGGGCAGTGAGACCTATTCCGTCCGTTTCCAGCAGATGGAATACGGCTATATGCGCATCGGCTGCAGCTGCCCCCGGTTTGAGGAGATGGGCAGATGCAAGCATGTTGCCGCCGCCATGATTGCCTATGTGGAAGAACCGCCCCGGCCTTCAGCAGCGCACAGTGACCGTTACGCCCAGGCCCTGCTGCAAAGCTACCTGCAAAAAAGCCGGGAGCAGCAGCCTGCCCTTCCGGATATCCCTGCACGTCTGGTGCCCCAGCTTCACACCGTCTACCGCGGCTACCCCGCGTTCACCTTCCGGGTGGGACGGGAGAAGCTGTATGTGGTGAAAAATATCCGGGACTTTCTGAACAACGTAAATCAGCGCCGGACGGAAAGCTACGGCAAAAATCTTACGCTGGATCACAGCATGGAGCAGTTCGATGATCGCTCTCAGGCAATGATTGATCTGCTGATGAATGAGTATAGCCAGTTTCGTTCCATGAGCGGCTCCCTCTATTCCCGGTATGAATCCGGCGATGAGAAAAACCGGATCACCCTCACCGGCGATTCCTTTGACCGATGGTTTGACCTGCTGGAGGGAGAACCGCTGGAAGCCGAATGGGAAAACAATCTCAGACTCCTTCGGGAGGATCCCCAGGTTGGCATACGAGTAGAAAAGCAGGGGGACAGTGTTCTGCTGGAAATCAAAACGCCCTGTCCTTACCGCTTCTTCGGCAGCCGAAAGAGCCTGTATGCCCTGAGCGAGAATACCCTCCAACGGTGCAGCCCAGCCTTTCGGGAGAAGGTGTACCCCCTGCTGGAACAGGGGCAGGAGTCTATGCGCCTTGCCCTGAAAGATTTGCCCACCTTCTGCGGCTGTGTGCTGCCGGAGGTCGGGGAACTGGTGGAAATCGAAGACCGGGAGGGGCTTTTGCAGGAATACCTGCCGGAGGAATGCGCAACCGGCTTCTATTTTGACATGGAGGAAGAAACGCTGGGCCTCAAAATCGTCTTCCGCTATGGAGAGCGCACCTTCACCCCCACAGACAGGCCCTCGGAGAAGGACGGCGTCCGCCGGGATGTGAAGGCAGAAAGTGCGGCCATCCTACTGGCCCAGCGGTATTTCCAGCGGCAGGGCGGCAGCTTCACCCTCACCGGGGAGGAGGAAGCCTACGACTTTCTGACCGGCCCGCTGGACAGCTTCCGGCAGTACGGCGAGATCTACCTCAGTGACCGGCTGCAAAGCAGGCGTATCCAGCCAACCGCTGCCAGCGTAGGACTTTCTATTTCCGATGGGCTGCTGACTCTGACGCTGGACACCGGCGGTTTTCCCAAGGAGGAGCTGTCTGCCCTGTACCAGAGTCTGCTGTTGCGTCGGAAATACCACCGGCTCACCGACGGAAGGTATCTGGAGCTGAATGGCTCCGGCTATGAAAAAATGGCGGAA
>CALXFT010000041.1 GCA_944387635.1 uncultured Oscillospiraceae bacterium
CCCCTTGGCTCTCCTTCCAGGAGAGCTGGCAAAAATCTTTGATTTTTGACTGAGAGGTCCATACCGCAGTACGTTTTTCTCGGGTGCTCAGATAGAACCGGGTGCTCCCCGACCCCTCTCAGTCGCAAATCGGAGGGAAGCACGGCGCTCACCGCAGCGCCCGGACGGCGTTGAGCACCGCCAGGACCATGACGCCCACGTCGGCGAAGATGGCCAGCCACATGTTGGACAGACCCAGGGCGCCCAGGATCAGACAGGCGAACTTGACCGCCAGGGCAAAGACGATGTTCTGATACACAATGCGGATGCACTTGCGGGAGATCCGGATCGCCTTGGCGATCTTGGCCGGATCGTCGTCCATGAGCACCACGTCGGCGGCCTCAATGGCGGCGTCTGAGCCCATGGCGCCCATGGCGATGCCGATGTCCGCCCTGGTCAGCACCGGGGCGTCGTTGATGCCGTCGCCTACGTAGGCCAGCTTCTGGCCCGGCTTCATCCGCTCCAGCAGCGCCTCCAGCTTCCGGACCTTGCCGTCGGGCAGGAGCTGGCTGTATACCTGGTCGATCCCCAGTTCCCGGCCCACCTGTTCCGCCGCTTCCCGCCGGTCGCCGGAGAGGATCACGGTCTTCTCCACCCCGGCCTTCTTCAGGTCCCAGACCGCTTCCGCCGCCTGGGGCTTCAGCACGTCGGAGAGGATGATAAGCCCCGCGTACCGCCCCTCCACGGCCACATGGACCGCGGTACCCACGCCGGTCCACTCCGGGCAGGTCAGTCCCAGCCGGGCCATGAGCTTCTCATTGCCGGCGGCTGTCTGCCTTCCGTCCACCTTCGCCTGGATTCCGTGGCCGCTCAGCTCCTGAATGTCCGTGACCCGGCTCCGGTCCAGATCCCGTCCGCAGGCCCGGCGCAGTCCCTGGCTGATGGGATGGGACGAGGCGCACTCGGCCAGGGCGGCGTATTCCAGCAGCGTCTCCCGGTCCATCGAATTGTGACAAACCTCCGTCACCTGGAAGACCCCCTGGGTCAGGGTGCCGGTCTTGTCGAAGACCACGCACTTGGTCTTGGACAGGGTCTCCAGGTAGTTGGAGCCTTTGATGAGAATGCCCTCCCGGCTGGCCCCGCCCAAACCGGCGAAGAAGCTCAGGGGAATGCTGATGACCAGGGCGCAGGGACAGCTGATGACCAGGAAGGTCAGAGCCCGGTACAGCCAGTCTCCCCACTGCCCCGGCAGGCCCAGGAAGACCACGCGCACCAGAGGCGGCAGCACCGCCAGGGCCAGGGCGCTCAGGCACACCGCCGGGGTGTAGACCCGGGAGAACTTGGTGATGAAGTCCTCGGACCGGGACTTGTGGAAGCCGGAATTTTCCACCAGCTCCAGAATCCGGGCCACGGTGGACTCCCCGAAGGGCTTGGTGGTCCGGACCTTCAGCAGCCCCGTCATGTTCACGCAGCCGCTGATGATCTCGTCTCCGGGCCGCACATCCCGGGGCAGGCTCTCGCCGGTGAGGGAGCTGGTGTTCAGGCTGGAGCTGCCCTCCAGGACCACCCCGTCCAGAGGCACCCGCTCTCCGGGCTGGACCACGATGCAGCTGCCCACGGCCACCTCCTCCGGGTCCACCTGCTCCAGCCGGCCCTCCCGCTCCACATTGGCGTAGTCCGGCCGGATGTCCATAAGCTGGCTGATGCTCCTGCGGCTCTTGCCCACGGCCACGCTCTGGAACAGCTCTCCGATCTGATAAAAGAGCATGACGGCAATGGCCTCGTTGTAGTCCTGGCTGCCGGAGTAGAGGGCCAGGACGAAGGCCCCCACCGTAGCCGTGGCCATGAGGAAGTTCTCGTCAAAGAGCTGACGGTTGCGGATGCCGAAGAAGGCGCGCTTCAGGATGTCGCCGCCGATGAACAGGTAGCAGGCCAGAAACGCCCCCAGCTTGGGCAGCCCCGTCAGCGGCAGCAGGTTCAGCGCCGCCAGGGCCGCCGCCGAGATCAGGATTCGTGCCAGCATGATCTTATCCTTTTTTCGCATGGTTCCGCCTCCTCCCCAAGGCGCCCTTACAGGTAGATCTCGCAGTCCGGCTCCACCTTCTTGCAGGCCTTCCGGATCTGTTCCATAACCGCCGCGGGGTCGCTGCCCTCGGCAAACTCCACGCTGATCTTCTGGGCCATGAAGCTGACCGAGGCCCTGGCCACGCCGGGGACTTTCTGAGCGGTCCGCTCCATCAGGTTGGCGCAGTTGGCGCAGTCCACTTCGATTTTGTAGTTCTTCTTCATAGTGCAAGGCTCCCTTCCAAAGATATATTGAATTCCATGATTAAGCACTTGTTTAATCTTGACATCTGTAGTATAATATATCAAACGCCGCAAGTCAAGTCTTTGTACAGCAATTTTTTCACAATGAAAGGAGCGACGACCATGGAAAACCAGCGGATGCCCCACGACCATGGCAATCAGGACAGGCAGGCCTCCTTCCGGGCCCAATTGGAGCAGACCGAAAAATTCCAGACCGTGTCCGACGTGTTCCGGCATCTGGGAGATCCCACCCGGCTGCGGCTGTTCTGGCTGCTGTGTCACTGCGAGGAGTGCGTGGTGAACATCTCAAGCCTCATGGGCATGTCCAGCCCGGCAGTATCCCACCATCTGCGTCTTCTGCGGGGCGCCGGGCTTATTGTCAGCCGCCGGGAGGGCAAGGAAGTGTACTACCGGGCGGCGGACAGCCTCCAGAGCCGCCTGCTGCACCAGGTGATCGAGCAGGTCATGGAGATCACCTGCCCGTAGACAGCCCGCTTCCCGGAGGGCAGGGAACCCGCCGTCAGACGAAAAAACGCCGGACAGACCGAGCAAAAACCCCGGCCTGTCCGGCATGTTTCCTATGGAAGCTCCGCATTTATAGGAAAAATTACAGAGGATACGCACCAGCCCAGAAACCCGCGCGCCCCTTGGCTCTCCTGGAAGGGGTAAGCGAAGGCGGCCCTGCGGGCCGCAGGCTGTGTTAAGTCGATAAGCACGTTGGATGAAAATGGCTCAGGCCTGGGCCTTCTTTTCTCCCAGGCTCAGGATCAGATTCAGCAGGATGCCGAAGACCGCGGCCCCGGCAATGCAGGGGATCTGGAAGCCGAAGAAGGGGATGTTGCCCCCGAAGGCGTAGTTGCCGCCGATGCCGATGACCATAATCGCGGCGATGACGGCGGCGGCCGCCACGGCGCAGCCGGTGAGGGCGCCCAGCAGCAGCGGCAGCTGGCCCAGGAAGCCCTTGAGATAGTGGGAATAGGCCACGGTGGACAGCAGCGTCACCAGGGCGGTGACGGTCCACAGCACGCTTTCGCCGGAAACCTCGGTTACGTTGGGAACGGCGTCGGACAAAGCGTTGCCCGCCAGGGTCAGTCCATCGCCGCCGGCCTTCTGGTGCGGTTCTGCGGAAGGAAAGCGGTTGAGGCCATTCTGCCTGCCTCCGTCACCGGCTCCGTGGCCATGATTCAGCGCTTTGACGTAACCGCCGCCTGGGGCTGTCCGGTTCGGCGGCCTCTCATTCCCTTGGCCTGGGCAAAATGTCCCGCCCGTCCAGGGTGGCTTCCACCAGCTTCTGCCCCTGGTAGCGCAGCTTCATGAGGAAGAAGGGGGCGTCCTGCCAAAGCAGGTCCAGGAACAGCTTGTCTCCCTCCCACTTGGGAAGGCGGTCCAGAAATTCCCGGCTGACCCACCGCAGCTCCCCTTCGTCGCAGGTCCGAAGCCTGCCTTCAAAGCCGTCGGCGGTGAACAGGTACATGTACTCCCCCTCCCAGATGTCGCTGAGAAAGGTGATCACGCCCCGGCACCGCCAGGATGTCAGGGTCAGCCCCGTCTCCTCCCGCGCCTCCCGGAGCAGGCACTCCTCGGGGCTCTCACCGGCTTCGAATTTGCCGCCGATGCCGATCCACTTGTCCTGGTTCAGGTCGTTTTTCTTTTTTACCCGGTGGAGCATCAGCACCTGATCTCCCTGGGTGACATAGCACAGGGTTGTATTAAGCATCTGTCTGTTTCCTCTGCATCAAATGGATGGCCAGGTGCAGATTCTCCACCAGCACCTCGCTGTGGCCTTCCTCCCGCTCTCCGTCCAGGGTCCAGGGCATCTCCGGGTCCGCCAGAATCCGGATGTTCCGGCCGCTGCGGAAGGTAATCATCTCGCAGTTGTACTTCTGGCTCTGGACCGCCTGAATGCACTCGCTGATCTCCGACAGATTCCGGGCGGACCGGACCAGCAGGATCTCAAACTTCCCGTCGCGCATGTCCACCTGCTTAGGGTCCAGGGTCAGGATTCCGCCTACGGAGGTGGAGTTGCAGATGGCCCCGAAGAGGAAGTCGTCCTCCACCACCTGGCCGTCGATCTCCAGGCGCAGGTGCTCCTTGCGGATCTGGGACAGCTCGGAAATGCCCCCCAGCACATAGGCCGTGTGGCCCAAGGCGTTTTTCACGTCCTGAGGCACGGTGTAGCTGCTGCGGGTGAAGGCCCCGAAGGAGGCCACATAGGAGAAATACCGGTCGCCGAATTTGCCCACGTCGTAGGCCACCGGCTCGCCCTCCATAATATCCCTGGCCGCCTGAATCACATTGTTCGAAAGCTTCAGGCTGGAGGCAAAGTCGTTGGTGGTCCCGGCGGGGATGTAGCCGATGGGTACCGAAACCCCGGAGCGCAGGACCCCCGTAATGGTCTCGTTCAGGGTCCCGTCTCCGCCGCAGCAGACCACCAGGTCCACCTGTCCCGCATGGCGCTGGGCCGCCAGAGTGGCGTCGCCCCGTCCCGCGGTCATGTGGACCAGGGTCTCATAGCCGCCGGAAAACTCCAGCAGGATATCCGCCAGGCGCTTGTTCGCCCGCCGCTGTCCGGCGAAGGGATTCACAATAAACAGCATCTTTTTCATAGAATAAACCAACCTCGATTCCTTTCCTCTGTTGGTCCGTCTCGCGGACCTCTCCGTCCGGGCCGGAAAAGGGATGGGAAGGGTCCCTTCCGGACGCCTTCCTTTTTAACAGGAATATGCTTGCCGACTTGACCCAGCCCGGCGGCCGCAGGCCGCCCTTGGCTCGCCCCTTGGGGTAAGTGAAGCGCAGTCGCGGGAGTGAATGACTGCCCGGTGGGCAGTCAGAGCCGCGACCGGGCCCGCCGCAGCGGGCAGCTGTCGCAAATCTCCGATTTGCGACTGAGAGGGGCCGGGGAGCACCCGGTTCTATCTGAGCACCCAAAAACCGTACTGCGGCAACGACCTCTCAGTCAAAAATCAAAGATTTTTGCCAGCTCTCCTGGAAGGAGAGCCAAGGGATGCGCAAGTTTCTGAGCCGGTGCGTATCCTCCGCAATTTCCGCTGTCTAAAATCGATAAGCAAATAATATTATACCAATCAGCTGAAAAGACCGCAAGGCGTTTTTCAGGAATCGCGGCAAAGTTTACCCTTTTTTAACAATCCCTGGCCATGGCCGCCTGGGCCAGAATCCTGGTGAAGAGCTGGCCCCAGGTCAGCCTGGGTACCGTCCGGTCCGCCACCAGAGGGGTCTGCCGCAGGACCTCCTCCCCGGAGCAGATGGTCAGCGTCCCCAGCCGCTGGCCCTTCTCCACCGGGGCCGTGACCTGGTCCGGCAGCTCCAGCCGGGTGGTCAGGCCCTGCTTCTTCCCCTTCTCCACCAGCAGCCGGGCGTTCTCCCCCAGAACCGGGCAGACCGAAGCCTCGGTTCCCAGCTTCACCGGCACCGGCAGCACGTCGGAAAGCTCCGGGTCCACCAGGGCATAGTTGGCAAAGCCGTAGTCCAGCAGGGTCTTGCAGGCGGCGTTGCGCTCCTGGCTGGTTTTGCAGCCCATGACCACAGCCACCAGCTCCATGCCATCGCGCTGGGCCGAGGCGGACAGGCAGTAGCCCGCAGCGGCGGTGAATCCGGTCTTCAGTCCCGTGGCCCCGCTGTAAAAGCGGATGAGCTTGTTGGTGTTGGACAGCCCGAAGGCCCCGTTCCGGACCGTGTCCATCCAGATGGTGGTGTATTCCTTGATCTTCGGGTGGTTCACCAGAAGCTCCCTGGACATGAGGGCGATGTCGTAGGCGCTGGTCTTGTGCTCCGCCGCCTCGGCTCCGTCGTCCAGCCCCGTGCAGTTGACGAAATGGGTGTCCCGCATTCCCAGTTCCGCGGCCCTGGCGTTCATCTGGTCTACGAAGGCCCCTTCGGACCCGGCGATGTGCTCGGCCATGGCGCAGGCGCAGTCGTTGGCGGAGCTGACCGCAATGGACTTGACCATGTCGGAAACGGTCATGGTCTCCCCGGCCTTCAGATAGATCTGGCTGCCCCCCTTGGCGGCCGCGTTCTCCGAGGCCGTGACCTGGTCCTCCCACCGGATCTTCCCGGAGTCAATAGCCTCCATAATCAGCAGCATGGTCATGACCTTGGTGACGCTGGCCGGGGCCAGCGCCTCATGGGCGTTTCGTTCGTAGAGCACCGTGCCGGTGGCGGCCTCCATGAGCACCGCGCTTTTCCCCGCGTCGGTCAGCTCCGCCCCGGCCGCCCTGCCGGGCAGGAGCGTCAGCAGCAGTCCCGCCGTCACCAGCAGCCATCCCGCCCGCTTCATACCGATCCCCCCTCACATGATTGCTACAGCCTATTCCCCGGGACCGGAAATTATGCTCAGAGCCGGGAGCGGAAAGGCGGCGCGCCCTGCCTGCCGCCGGCCGGGCAAGCCAAGAAGGCGCGGCGGAAAATCTTTATCCAAATCAAAGGAGGTTTCCGGAATTTCCTGTGGAAACTTCCCCTCTGATATGCTAGAATGAAGCTGCAACCAATATTGATACGGAGGAATATGTTATTATGAGAGGCATCCCTTCCCTGATCACCGACATTCGCAAGAACGTCTTCACCGAAGTGGCCCGCATGGCCTATGCCGGCGGCGACTACAGCGGAATCGAAGACCTCCCCTATAAGATCGTCCCCGGCGACCAGCCCCTGCACCGGGAGTCCATCTTCCTGGAGCGGGCCATTGCTGGTGAGCGGCTGCGCCTGGCCATGGGCCTGGGCATCCGTCCCATCCAGACCCGAACCCTGATGACCGAGGGCATGGACGCCGCCGCCGTGGCGGAGCAGTACTACGAGCCGCCCCTGATCAACATCATTCCCTACGCCTGCCACGCCTGCCCCACCAACCGCTACCAGGTGACGGAGCACTGCCAGAACTGCCTGGCCGCCTCCTGCCAGCGGGTATGCCCCAAGGGCGCCATCTCCTTCGTCAACGGCAAGAGCTTTATTGACCAGGACAAGTGCGTCAAGTGCGGCAAGTGCGCCTCCGCCTGCCCTTACCATGCCATCATTCACTTAGAGCGGCCCTGTCAGGCCTCCTGCGGCATGGACGCCATCACCTCCGATGAACACGGCAAGGCCGTCATCAACCAGGACAAGTGCGTGGCCTGCGGCCAGTGCCTGGTCTCCTGCCCCTTCGGCGCCATTGTGGACAAGGGCCAGATCTTCCAGATCATCCAGTCCATCCTCAAGGGCGACCAGGTCATCGCCATTGTGGCTCCGGCCTTCATCGGTCAGTTCAGCGGCAAGGTCTCCCCTGCCAAGTTTGTGGCGGGCATGAAGGTCCTGGGCTTCGACCGGGTGGTGGAGGTGGCCATTGGCGCGGACATGTGCACCATTGAAGAAGCCAAAGACTTCCTGGAGAAGGTCCCCGCCCAGCAGGACTACATGGCCACCTCCTGCTGTCCCTCCTGGCACTCCATGATCGAGAAGCTGTACCCCAGCGAAATCGGCAAGATCTCCATGACCCTGACCCCCATGGTCTTCACCGCCCGTCTGATGAAGAAACGCCACCCCGGCTGCAAGGTGGTCTTCGTAGGCCCCTGCGCCGCCAAAAAGCTGGAGGCCATCCGGGCGGACATCCGCTCCGACGTGGACTTCGTGCTGACCTTTGAGGAGCTGCAGGGCATGTTCGAGGCCAAGGAAGTGGACTTCGACGCTCTGGAGCCCGACGCCGACGCCCTGACCGAAGGCACCTCCGCCGGGCGGGGCTTCGCGGTCTCCGGCGGCGTGGCCGGTGCGGTTATGGATCTGATCCACCAGAAGCACCCGGATCTGGAGATCCGCACCGCCCGGGCCGAGGGCCTGCGGGAGTGCCGCAAGCTCATGGCCCTGGCCAAGGCCGGCAAGTACAAGGGCTATCTGCTGGAGGGCATGGCCTGTCCCGGCGGCTGCGTCGCCGGCGCAGGCACCATCCTGCCTGTGGACAAGGCCGCCAAGCTGGTGGACAAATACAAGAAAGAGGCCGTCACCGGCTCCCCCCTGGAAAGCCCCTACCGGGAGACCGGCGAGCATCTGGACTGACCGCGGTCGGACGGAGCCGGAAGCCAGCCCGGAGAACCATTCCCCCAGGCCGCAGTGTAAAGCTCCCCTATCCCCGTTTCTTCCAAGGAAAAACGCCTCCCAGGCCGGGAGGCGTTTTTCTGTTTGGTTATCCCATCCAATCCCGGCGCACGGCAAATCCGCCGGATACGTCGTTGGAGATCTCCAGGGTGTCGTAGTAGGCGTAGTAGTAGCCGTCCCCCGCCTCCAGACCGGTGAGAATCTGGGCGCGGAGTCCGTCGCTGACGCCTACGGTCACCACCACGGGGTCGGTCAGGGTCTGGGTCTCCTGGTCGAAGCCGGTGTAGATCAGGGTCTGTCCCCCCTCTTCCACCAGGGCCTCCACCGGCACGGTGGGCACGTTCTCATAGGTCTGCAGGACGATCTGGGCCTGGGCGGACATGCCCTCCAGGACGGCATCCATCCGGTCCATGGTCAGCTCCACGGTGAACTTGCTGCTGCCGCCGTTGTTGGCGCCGATGTTCCCCACCTCGGTGACCACGGCGCTGTAGACTTCCTTCCCCAGGGCCTCCACGGACACCTGGGCGGTCAGCCCCTCCCGGATTCGGGAGACGTCCTGCTCATCTACGGTGATGGTCAGGGTCACGGCGGTATCCGAAGACAAGGTCAGCAGATCGCTGCCCTCCAGGTCGTACATCACAAAGGGGGTCTGCTGGGTGGTTCCCCCGGTGACGCCGCCCATGCCGCCCATGCTGCCAATGAGGCCGGACAGATCTCCCAGGTCCCCGATGCCCCCGGGCAGCTGGCCCCCTGTGGGCGTGCTGCCCATGTAGACGCAGGTGTCCAAAGTGCCGTCGGCGCGGTAGACAAAGAGCAGAATGTCCCCCGCCGCAATGGGCTTGTCATACACCGCCGGCTCCGCCCCGTTCATGACCCACACGGTCACGGCGGGACTGGCGGCCACCTGGGTCATGGCAGCGGGGTCCAGATTGACCCCGGAGAGGTTGCTGTAGTCAATGGGTACCGTTTCCGGGTTGCGCAGCAGGCTCCAGTTGGCCCCGTCAGAGGCCGTGACCATGGCGGCATAGCCCGTATAGCTCTCCGGCATCGGTTCCGTGGGCGTCGTCTCCACGGGAGTCGTCTCCACGGGAGTCGTCTCCACGGGAGTCGTCTCCACAGGCGTCGTCTCCACGGGAGTCGTCTCCGCAGGAGTCGTATCCGGGGGAGTCGTATCCGGGGGAGTCGTATCCGGGGGCGTCGTATCCGGGGGCGTCGTGTCCGGGGGCGTCGTGTCCGCGGGGGTCACTTCGGACAGGAACACCAGCTCCCAGCCCCCGTCCGCTTCCGCCGTCAGAGCCGACGCGGACGCGTCCTCCCCGCCGGAGGCGGAGAGCAGATGGACGCTGTCCTCGTCCACGCCGGAGACAATGCCGTCCGTGGGCGCGGCGAGATAACCGTCGGCATACATCTGTACCATGCTCTGCATGAGCTGCTCATACTCCCGGTGCAGATTGCTCAGGTCGTTGAGCTGGGCCGCATATTCCCGGTCCGTCAGGGTAAACAGGGTTCGTCCGGCGTAGACCACCTCTTCCTCGGTGACGCTGACCTGGGAAACAGTGCCGGCGTAGGCCGTGGCGTTCCAGGGGCTGTGAATGTACAGCTCTCCGGAGCCCAGGTCCTGCCCGTCTTCCGTCCGGACCCGGACGGTCTGTCCGGCCCCATAGCCCTCATCCTCCACAGTGACCACCATGACGCCGCTGAGCCGGGACTCCACCCGGCCCTCGGCCTCGGTGCCGTCTTCCAGGGTCAGAAGGACCTTTTCGCCTACGTCTGAGCCTTCCTCGGTCTGCACATCCACGGCCATAAGGCCGTCCAGGCTCAGAACCGCCAGGCTGCCGTATTCCAGCATGACCTCCTGGACGTCGTCTCCAGCCTGGGCGTAAACCTGCTTGACCCGGCCACCGGGCCTGGTCTGCACGGTCTGGGCGACCTTTTCATCCTTGACGCCGGACATCTGGTCCTCCAGGTAGTCCAGGGTGTCCTGGACCTCGGTAATGGCGGACAGGAGGCTGACTTTGTCCACCTCCGCCAGGGGGTCCCCCTGGGCCACCCGGTCGCCGTTTTCCACCAGGAACTCGGTGATCTTCACCCCGGAGGGCAGGGTGACGGTCTCGGCTTCCGCCTCCAGGGTGCCGCCGCCGCGAATGACCTCGTCGATGGCGCCGCTCTCCACCTCCCCGGAGAGAATGCTGGCCTTGTGCTCCTCCCCAGCCTGGCCGGAGCCGGCTACCATGGGCATCAATGTCAGAGCCAGCACAAAGAGCGCCAGCGCCGCCCAGGACAGGACCTTGCGCAGCTGTCCTTTCTTTTCCTTATCCATACTGGGTCAACCTCCGTAATGCAGGGCGTCGATGGGCTTCATCTTCGCCGCTTTGTTGGCAGGGTACAGTCCGAAAATCACGCCGATGAGGAAGCAGAACACCACCGCCACAAGGACCACGCCCAGATCCATGGCAAAGGAAATCCCCGTGCTGGCCACAACGGTGTTCACCAGCTGCAGGATCGCCCAGCTCAGGAAGATCCCCAGGCAGCAGCCCATCATGCACAGCACCACGGCCTCCACCAGGAACTGGGTCAGGATGGTGCCCCGGCTGGCGCCGATGGCCTTGCGGATGCCGATCTCCCGGGTCCGTTCGGTGACAGTGACCAGCATGATGTTCATAATGCCGATGCCGCCGACCACCAGGGAAATGGCGGCGATGCCGCCGAGCAGAATGGACAGGGTGGAGGTGATGGAATCCATAGCCTCCTCCACCAGATTCTGGGAGGAGATGGAGTAGGCGTCCTCATCCTCGTTGAACCGCTCATAGAGGATCTGTTCAATGGTGCTCTCCGCCGCCTCCAGGGTTCCCCCTGCCGGAGCCGCGATGTAGAAGGAGGTGATCTCGTCAGGCACGCTGTCCGACAGCCGGATCAGGGTGCTGTAGGGCATGTAGGCGAAAAGGGTTCCGGAGGTCAGCATAGAGGACAGGGAGTCCTCGTTCTCCTCCAGCACGCCCACCACCGTAAATTCCACGTTGTCCAGGGTGACGGACTGGCCCACGCAGTCCACATAGCCCACCAGCTCCTCGGCGGCGTCGGTGTTCAGCACGCAGACATAGCTGCTGTTGTCCACGTCGGTCTGCTTCAGGAACCGGCCCATGGCCAGCTGAAGGCCCTGGACCTCATAATAGGCCGGGGTCACGCCGTAGACCATGACGCTGGAGGCCTCGGCCCCGTTCTTGCCCACGGCAGTGTCCGTATCATAGGGGGCAATGGCCCCGAAGTTCTTTTCGGTCTGCATCCATTCATAGATGGTGTCCAGCCGCACAGGGCTGCCCTTGTCGTCGGATATGGACACGGTGACCATGCTGGTACCCAGGTCCGACACCGCGTCGGTGACGGAGCCCGTGGCGCCGTTGATCAGGCTCACCAGAACCACCAGGGCCATGACGCCGATGATGATGCCCAGCATGGTCAGCACCGCCCGCATTTTGTTGGTACGGATAGACCGCAGAGCCATAACAACAGACTGCATTACAGGGTCACCTCCGTCAGCTGGCCGTCCAGAATGTGGATGGATCTGGGGGCCTGTTTCGCCACGTCATTGTCGTGGGTAATCAGGACAATGGTATTGCCCTGCTCATGAATCTGGTGGAACATGTCCATGATCTCCCGGGTGGTTCTGGAGTCCAGGTTGCCCGTAGGTTCGTCGGCCAGGATCAGGGAGGGCCGGGTCACCAGAGCCCGGGCCACGGCCACCCGCTGCTGCTGTCCGCCGGACAGCTCCGTAGGCAGGTGCTTGGCCCGCTTCAGCAGGCCCACCCGGTCCAGGGCGGCCTTCACCCGCTCCTGCCGCTGGGCCTTGGGTACCTTCTGATAGATCAGGGGCAGCTCCACATTCTCCTCGGCGGAGAGCTTGGAAATGAGGTTGAAGCTCTGGAACACAAAGCCGATCTTCTCGTTTCGGACCTTGGCCAGCTGGTTTTCCGTATATTCCTCAATGGGCATGCCGTCCAGAAGGTAGATTCCGGCGTCCGCCACGTCCAGGCAGCCGATGATGTTCATCAGGGTGGACTTGCCGGAGCCGGAGGGTCCGATGATGGACACGAACTCCTTGGGCCGGATGTGCAGCGACACATGGTCCAGGGCCTTCACCCGGTCTTCGCCCACCTGATAAAATTTGCAGATATCTTTCAGTTGGATCATAGACGCCTCCTTACCGGCCGCCGGGCATACCGCCCTGGCCGCCCTGGCCGCCTTGGCCGCCCATGCCGCCCATGTTGCCCATATTGCCCATATTCCCCATATTGCCGAAGGGGAAGCCGAAGGGATTGGACTGGGACTCGGTGTAGTAGACCGTGTCCCCGGCCTTCAGGCCGGAGAGGATCTCCACGTAGCTGTCGTTCTGCATGCCCACGGTGACATCGGCCATGCCGGTGTACTGCTGGGTCTGCTCGTCATAGCCGGTGTAGACATAGGCGCTGTCCCGGGTCTGGTGCAGGGCGTCCAGAGGAATAATCAGGGCGTTCTCCACGCCTTCGATCCGCACTTCCACATCGGCGGTCATGCCGGCGAGCATGCCCTCCGCCTTGTCCAGGGTGATCTCGGCGGAGTACGCCGTGACGCCGGAGGAGGTGGATGCCTCCTTATGGATCTGCGTGACCACGCCCGTGAAGGTCTCGTCGCTGACGGAACCCACCTCCACCTGGGCCTGCTGGTCCAGCTGCAGGGAGAGGATGTCCGTCTCGTCCACGCTGATGGTGACGCAGACCTGCTGGTTGGGGCAGATGGTCAGCAGTTCCGTCTCTGCGTCCTCCGCGTTCGTCCCGGCGGAAGCCGTGGAGGCGTCAGAATAGGCAGAAGCCGTGGAGGCGGCGGAGGCGGTGTCCTCGGCGTCCTCGTCATAGATCACGGTGCTGATCAGGCCGTCCATGGGGGCCAGCACCGCCTTGTCCCGGTAGATGGTCAGAAGCTGCAGCAGCTCCTCCTCCTTCTCCTGGCGGCTGCGCAGGAGGGAGTCGTAGTTGGCGCTGAGGCTGGTGTCGGTGAGGGTGAACACCGTGGAGCCGGCGTAGACATAGGCGTTCTCCGACACGCTGACATTGCGGATGGTTCCGGCGTAGCCGGTGATGGACAGGGGGTTGTGGATGTACAGCTTGCCGCCGCCCAGGTCCTCGCCCTGGCTGGTCTTCACCGTGACTTCCTCGTCATAAGCCGGGCCGTCGTCCGTAACCAGGATGGTGGCCGTACCCCGGCTCACAGTGTCCACGGTGCCGGTCAGCTCCGTGCCGTCGGCCCGGTAAACCAGCACTTCCTCCCCCTGGGACAGTGCCTCCGTCTCCAGGTCCAGGGCCATATAGCCGTCCAGGCTGAGCACCGCCAGAGCGCCGTTTTCCGCCATGCAGGCGGCCACGTCGTCTTCCTTCTGGGCGTAGAGGATCTTCACCCGGCCGCCGATGCCGGTGGTCACATAGCTGCTGACCGTGTCGTCCTTGGCCGCGGCAATGTCGTCGTCCAGATCGTCAATGGCGTCCTGAACGTCGGACAGGGCCGTCATCACTGTGGCCATCTCCACCGTGGCCAGCAGATCCCCCTGGCTGACCGTGTCTCCGGCCTCCACCAGAACCTCGTCGATCTCCACGCCCTCCGGCACCGTCAGAGTCTCCAGATCCACTTCCTCCAGCGTGCCGCTGCCGGACACCGTGGTATAGATCTGACCGGTTGTCACTTCATAGCTCAGCACATCGCCTACGGAGGACGCAAACTCCCGGTTTACATAATTTCTCAGCAGGTAAAAGCCCGCCACACCGGCCGCGAGAACCAGGGCCAGGACAATGAGGACCCTGCTCAGGGTCTTTCTTTTTTTCTGCTTCTTTTTCTTGCTCAGCTCGTCAAACAGCCGTTCCGACCGTTCGCTGTGTTCATTTTGCTCGTTCACGTTAACCGCTCCTTCATAATCCATATGGGGACGCTCCGGTCTTCGCCGGAAGGCCGGACTTTCGAGACTATTGTAGCTGTACTCCCTGAACCCTGCCTGAAGAAATCTGAAATGAAAAATGAACAATTTGTAAATCATTCACCGGGAAAAAATCTTTCCCCGGCGCACCTTTTCCTTCGGCCCCGGATGTGGTAGAATACTTCCAAAAAAACCGGGCTGAGCCCCGGAAAGGGAAGGGATGGACCCATGGGGAAATGTGTGATCTTCTGCGCGGCGGAGTTTGACGCTTTGGCCCGGCCTCTGGAGCCGGAGGACTATGTGATCGCCGCCGACGGCGGGCTGATTCATACCCAGACTCTGGGCATCGCGCCCAACGAGATCCTGGGGGACTTCGACTCCCTGGGCTATCTGCCCTGCGGGGCCAGGGTTTTCCCCGTGGAGAAGGACGACACCGACGCCATGCTGGCCATCCGCCGGGGCCTCAGCATGGGCTATCGGGAGTTTCTCCTCTACGGCAGCCTGGACGGCCCCCGGCTGGACCACACGGTGGCCAATTTCCAGGCCCTGCAGTTTCTCTGCGGCCGGGGCGCCTTCGGCTACCTGGTGGGAAAGAACACCCTGGTCACGGTGCTGCAAAACGGCTGGCTGGAGTTCCCCGCCGGAACCCAGGGCCTGATCAGCGTGTTCTGCATGGGTCCCGACGCCCTGGGCGTCACCGAGGAGGGGCTGAAATACGCCCTGGACAAGGCCACCCTGACCCACGGCTTTCCCCTGGGGGCCAGCAACCACTTCACCGGGCAGCCCGCCCGGATTCAGGTGGAACAGGGAAGCCTTCTGATCCTCTGGGACAGGGCAAACGGCTTCCCCCGGCGGAGCGAAGCCCTATGCTGACATACGAACTGAAAAAGTCTCCGGGCGTCCCGCTGTACGAGGCCCTGTACCGGTGCGTCCGGGCGGATATCCTCCAGGGGGTCCTGGCTCCCGGCCAGAAGCTGCCCTCCAAGCGGGCCTTGGCCCAGAATCTGGAGGTCAGCAAGATCACCGTAGAGGCCGCCTACAACCAGCTTCTGGCCGAGGGCTACATCCGTTCCCAGGAGAAGGTGGGCTATTTCGTGGAGGCGGTGGACCGGCCCCGGCCCGCCGCCCCCGTACCCGCCGCGGCCCCGCCCGCTCCGGAGCCTCCGGTTCTGGATCTGACCGGCAACGGCACGGAGCAGTTCCCCTTCTCCATCTGGAGCCGCCTGCAGCGGGAGGTCATGCTGGACTACGGCCGCCGTCTCCTGCTGCCCCTGCCCAACCGGGGGGTGCCGGAGCTGCGGCAGGCCATTGCGGACCACCTGTCCGCCTTCCGGGGCATGTCCGTGTCCCCGGAAAACATTCTCATCGGCGCTGGCACGGACTTTCTGTACAACCTGCTGATTCAGCTTCTGGGCCGGGACCTGGTCTACGCCGTGGAGGAGCCGGGCTATGACAAGATTCGAAAGATTTACGCCGCCGGCGGCGTCCAGTGCGTCAGCGCCCGGATGGACGAATCCGGGGTCCTGCCCCGGACCCTGCCACAGGCCCAGGTTCTGCACCTGTCCCCCTCTCACCACTTCCCCACGGGCCTGGTCACGCCGCCGGCCCGCCGCCGGGAGCTGCTGGAGTGGGCCGGGGACACAGGCTGGATCATTGAAGACGACTACGACAGCGAGTTCCGCTTCGACGCCCACCCCATGAGCGCCCTGTACACCCTGGACGGGAAGGGTCGGGTGATCTACATGAACACCTTCTCCAAGACCCTGGCCCCCTCCATTCGCATCAGCTACATGGTCCTGCCCACGGAGCTCATGGCCCGGTTCCAGCGGGAGCTGGGGTTTTACAGCTGCACCGTACCCAGCTTCGAGCAGTACACCCTGGCCGAATTCCTGCGCCGGGGCTGTTTTGAAAAGCACATCAACCGCATGCGCAAATTCTACCGCAGCCGCCGCAACGGCCTGATCCGCCGGATTCAGGCCAGTCCCCTGGCCCACCGGCTGACCATTCTGGAGCAGGACGCGGGACTGCACTTTCTGCTCAAAGTCCACTCCTCCCTGACGGACCGGCAGCTGACCCAGGCTCTGGCCGGCGCCGGGGTCCGGGTGAAGGCCCTGAGCGAATACTACCACGACGGCGCTCCCGACACCGGCTGCCTGGTGGTGAACTACTCCGGCCTGCCCGAGGACCGGATGGAGACGGCCCTGGAGGCTCTGGAAGGTATTATGTAAACTTTTCCCTTCCCGCCGGTATATTTTGCTTGCCTTTTCCCCGGGAGAAAGCTATAATGGAACCAACGGAATCTCTGAAGAAATTCTCCGCGGCTGAGCAGCGGATTTTGCCGTTTTCATCGGAGCTTCCCAAGCATTTCGACCGCCGCAGCGGAGAAGGGGGATGGACATGGGCTTATCGCGAGAGGCCTATCGGGGCTGTCTTCTGGGCATGGCCGTGGGGGACGCCATGGGGTACACCGTGGACAACCGCAGCTGGCAGCAGATCCGGGAGGACTACGGTCCCAACGGCCTGCTGGGCTATGACCTGGTCAACGGCTATGCCGACGTAACCTCCTACACCCAGCTTGCGGCCTTCGCCTGCAACGGCCTGCTTCTGGGGCAGACCCGGGGGCAGATGCTGGGGAAAATGGCTCCCTTCATTAAATATATCGAGGTCAGCAGCCGGGAATGGGCCGCCTCCCAGCGGCCCTGGGGCCGTCCCAGCCGCAGCTACTGCTGGCTTCTGCGCAAGCAGGAGCTGTGCCGCCGCCGGTGCATGGACACCCGGATGCTGGACACCCTGAGCCGTCCCCGTCTGGGCAGCCCCGAGGCCCCGGTGAACAATTTCCCCGGTCCCGGCAGTCTGACCGCCGCCGTCGGCGTGGGCCTTTTCTACCACGAGGAGCGGATGGACCAGGAGGAAGTGGACCGGCTGGGGGCCGAGGCTGTGGCCCTGACTCACGGCAGTCCCACAGCCTTCCTCTCCGGCGCGGTGCTGGCCCACATCATCAGCCGCCTGACTCAGGACCCCCAAGCCCCCCTGAAGCCCCTGATTCTGGAGGCGGTGGAGGCCATGAAGGAGCAGTTCGGCCACCAGTACAGCCGGGCCTACGACATCGGCAACGCCGTGCGCCACGCCGTGACCTACGCCGACTCCCCGGGCTTAAACCAGGTGGAGGTCATGGAGCGGCTGGACTGCGACGACGCCTCCCGGGTTCTGGCCGGAGCCGTCTACGCCAGTCTGGTCAGCCGGGGGGACTTTGACAACGCCATGATCGCCGCCGTGAACCACTCCGGCCGCAGCGCCGCCGTAGGGGCCGTCACCGGCGCCATTCTGGGCATCCGCCTGGGGGAGGAGGCCCTGCCGGAATTCTACATCGAGTGCCTGGAGCCCGCCGAGGTCCTGCGGGAGCTGGCCGACGATCTGTACACCGGCTGCCCCATGGAGCGGGGTACCAAGCTGTTCGACCTGGACTGGGACTACAAGTACCTCCACGGCGGCCAGTGAGAAAAGAAAGAGGAAATACGGAACATGAAAAACGTAAGACGGATGGTGCTGTGCAGCCTGTTCGCCGCCCTGACGGCGGTGTGCGCCTGGATCAGCGTACCGGTGCTGGACATCGCCTTCACCATGCAGACCTTCGCCATCTTCCTGACCCTGGGGGTTCTGGGGGGCAAATGGGGGAGTCTGAGCATTCTGATCTACCTGCTCTTGGGCGTCCTGGGCCTGCCGGTGTTCTCCGGCTTCCAGGGCGGCGTGGGCAGCCTGCTGGGCATCACCGGCGGCTACATCTGGGGCTTTCTGCTTTCGGGCCTGACCTACTGGGCCTTGGAACGGGTGAATTCCATTCTGGCCTGCGCCGCAGGCATGGTGGTGTGCTACCTGTGCGGCAGCCTGTGGTTCCAGGTCTACGCCGGCGGGGGCATCGGCCTCTGGGCCGTGGTTCTCAAGTGCGTGGTCCCCTACCTGGTCCCCGACGCGGTGAAGCTGACCATGGCCTGGGCTCTGTCTTCCCGGCTGCGCAGACACCTGAAGTATTGATTCCCCCGCTCCGCCGCCCCCCGGGCGGCGGCATCCTTTTATGTCGTCATTAAGGAGGTTCCCATGTCTTCCCATTCCGGTAAGATCCGCCAGGCCTTTGCCTGCGCCTTCCCCTATACGGTCCCCATTTTCGCCGGGTTTTGGTTCCTGGGCCTGACCTACGGCATTTATATGAACGTCTCAGGCTTCCCCTTCTGGTATCCCATGGTCATGAGCCTGACCATTTTCGCCGGTTCCGTGGAGTTCGTGGCGGTGGACATGCTCCAGGGCGCCTTTAATCCCATCCAGGCCCTGACCATGACCCTGATGATCAACGCCCGGCACCTGTTCTACGGCATTGCCATGCTGGACCGGTTCCGGGGTACGGGCTGGAAAAAGCCCTATCTGATCTTCGGCATGTGCGACGAGAGCTTCTCCATCAACGCCTCCGTCCGAATCCCGCCCAATGTGGACCGGGGCTGGTTTATGTTCTTCGTCACACTGCTCAACCATCTGTACTGGTTCACCGGGGCCTCCCTGGGCGGGATCTTCGGGTCCCTGCTGACCTTCCCCACCGAGGGACTCAGCTTTGTCATGACGGCCATGTTCGTGGTGATCTTCCTGGAGCAGTGGCTGAAAGACCGGGACCACACCCCTGCCCTGCTGGGTCTGGGGCTGACCCTGCTGTGCCGCCTGTGCTTCGGGGCCGATGATTTTCTCATTCCGTCTATGCTGGCCATTCTGGCGGGTCTGACCCTGCTGCGGGGCCGCCGGGAACAGGGAGGGACCGCCGTATGACTCTGACCGAACAGCTTATCACCATCGCCATGGTGGTCCTGGGTACCATGATTACCCGGTTCCTGCCCTTTCTGGTCTTCCCCGCCGGGAAGCCCACCCCAAAGTACATCCAATATCTGGGCAAGGTCCTGCCCGGCGCCGTCTTCGGCCTGCTGGTGGTCTACTGTCTGAAGGACGTGAGCCTGCTTGCCGGCAGCCACGGCCTGCCCGAGGCCATATCCATCGCCCTGGTGGTGGCGGTCCACCTGTGGAAGCGGCAGATGCTGCTGTCCATCGCGTCGGGCACCCTGTGCTACATGCTGCTGGCGCAGCTAGTTTTCACAGCCTGATGACATTGCCTTCCGCGCCCCCGTCCTCCGGGAGAGGGCGCGGCTCTTTCCTGAAAAAAATCAGCGGCAAGCCGAAGCTTGCCGCTGAACGTTTTGCTATATGGGATTACAGCAGGGTGGAGAAGTGCTTGATGGTACGGACCATCTGAGAGACGTAGGAGTTCTCATTGTCGTACCAGGACACGACCTGAACCTGGGTCTTGCCGTCGGGCAGAGAGCAGACCATGGTCTGGGTGGCGTCGAACAGGGAGCCGTAGGTCATGCCCACGATGTCGGAGGACACGATCTCATCCTCGTTGTAGCCGTAGGACTCGGTGGCGGCGGCCTTCATGGCGGCGTTGATCTCATCCTTGGTCACGCTCTTGGAGCAGACGGCGTTCAGGATGGTGGTGGAGCCGGTGGGGGTGGGAATCCGCTGGGCAGCGCCGATGAGCTTGCCGTTCAGCTCGGGAATGACCAGGCCGATGGCCTTGGCGGCGCCGGTGGAGTTGGGAACGATGTTCACAGCGCCGGCACGGGAGCGGCGCAGGTCGCCCTTGCGCTGGGGGCCGTCCAGGATCATCTGGTCGCCGGTGTAGGCGTGGATGGTGCACATAATGCCGGACTCGATGGAAGCCAGGTCATTCAGAGCCTTGGCCATGGGAGCCAGGCAGTTGGTGGTGCAGGAAGCGGCGGAGATGATGTGATCGTCCTTGGTCAGGGTCTCGTGGTTGACGTTGTAGACGATGGTGGGCAGGTCGTTGCCGGCAGGAGCGGAGATGACGACCTTCTTGGCGCCGGCGTCGATGTGAGCCTGAGCCTTAGCCTTGGAGGTGTAGAAGCCGGTGCACTCCAGCACAACGTCCACACCCAGCTCGCCCCAGGGCAGCTCGGCGGCGTTGGCCTTGGCGTAGATGGTGATCTTCTTGCCGTCCACAACGATGTGGTCCTCGCCGGCTTCCACAGTGTGGGTGCCGAAGGGAGCGGCGTAAGCGCCCTGGGTGGAGTCGTACTTCAGCAGGTGCGCCAGCATCTTGGGAGAGGTCAGGTCGTTGATGGCCACAACGTCGAAGCCCTCAGCGCCGAACATCTGACGGAAAGCCAGACGGCCGATCCGGCCAAAACCATTGATCGCAACTTTAACAGACATGGTAATTCCTCCATTTTTATTACTGCTTCGCAGTATTTTGGACTGTCAATGTATGGTATTCGATATCCCCATACAGATTTATTATACATGATACCCGCGGGATTGTAAACTGTAAATATTGCAAAAAAGCTCCATTCTGCCCCAAAATTTCGGTGCAAATTGCCAACACGCCCCAAAGCCCCGCCGCGGCGGACGGCAGTCGAAAATCTTTGATTTACTATGTCATAGCAAGTCAAACAAATGCCCGGGTCTCGCCCCTTACGGGACAACCGATGCGGATGCATATTATACTGATTCTCTTTTAAAATCTTTCGTGCTTATCGACTTAACACAGCAAAACGTTTCGGAAAGCGTCAGCCTTATGCATTCGGCAGCGCCTCGCGGCTGTGCCGGTTTTCCTTAAATACGGAGCGCCAAGAGGCTGCGCGAATCCCCGCCTCCGGGGAGGCGGGGATGTGAAGATCTTCGATTTACTTCCAGAGGCCGTCGGGGTACTTGCCTTCCTGGGTCATGGCTCGCAGGGCGGCGATGACCGTGGGCTTGTCGGCGGCGTAGGTCACGCCGTACCACTGGTCCGTGGAGGTCAGCACCCGGACGGTGGCCTTCTTTTCCTGGATCAGCTCCTGCACGGGCAGGGGCAGGAAGTACTCGCACTTCAGAGGATTCTCCGGCAGGGCCTTGTCCAGGAAGGCCGGGAACCGGGCCTCGATCTCGTCGAGCATGCTGGGCATGAAGCCCCAGAAGTTCATGGACACCGTGGTCTCGGGGGCCAGGTCCTGCCAGTGCTCCCCGTCCTCCGTAAAGCGGATGCCGTCGGCGCCCTTCTCGATCCGGGTCCGCTCCACCACATGGGACAGACAGCCCTTTTCCACCACGCACACGCCCCGGGCCACGCTGCCGTTGTCCGTGACGGTCTTGCCCAGCTCATAGCCCACCATGCAGTAGCCGTAGGGGTCCCGCGCCTGGGACAGCCAGTTGTAAATGGTCCGGAAGGCGTCCTTGCCGTAGTAGTCGTCGGCGTTGATCACAGCGAAGGGAGCGCCGTCCACGGCCTCCTTGGCGCACAGCACCGCGTGGCTGGTACCCCAGGGCTTGGCGCGGCCCTCGGGAACCTGATAGCCCGCGGGCAGCTTGTCCAGCTCCTGATAGGCGTAGCGGATCTCCACCGGGGCCTTCTGAAGCCGCTTGCCCACGGTTGCCATGAAGTCCTCCCGAATGGCCTCCTTAATCAGCAGCACCACGGTCTCAAAGCCCGCCTGCCAGGCGTCGTAGATGGAATAGTCCAGAATGGCCTCGCCCTGGCTGCCCACGGGGTCGATCTGCTTCAGACCGCCGTAACGGCTGCCCATGCCGGCGGCAAGCACCACAAGAACCGGTTTTTTATTCATAGCCATGCGTCTCCTTATATTTTTCTTTTTCCTTCGGTCATTATACACGGGTCCGGGGGAAATAGCAAGCCGATGCCGGGAAAATCGTGAATCAGCACAAATTTTTCATCCGCCATTGAGCAGTGCGCTCACATCCAGGCGCAGGTCCTCCCGGCGGACCTTCTCCCAGGTAAATTCCGCCGCCAGCTCCCTGGGGCTCACAGGTTCCCGGCGGTCAATGAGACCGCAGGCGAAGGCCAGAGCCCCCACCAGGCTCTGGGGCCGGAGCCATTGCCGCAGAGCGCCTAAGTCCAGATCCCGGTCCCGCTTGCTCAGCCGCCGGCCGTCGGGAGCCAGAAGCATGGGTACATGGGCATACTCCGGATGGGGAAAGCCCCACAGCTCCTGCAGATACATCTGCCGGGGGGCGGAGCTGAGCAGGTCCATGCCCCGGACCACCTCCGTGACCCCGGCCAGGCCATCGTCCACCGTCACCGCCAGCTGGTACACATAGACGCCGTCGGCCCGGCGGACCACCATGTCCCCGCAGTCCTTTGCCAGGTTCCATTGGGACGGTCCCTGGATCCGGTCCTCCAGATTCCAGACCCGGTCCGGCACCCGGACCCGCCAGGCGGGGCTTCGGGAAAAGGCAGCCCGCTGCCGGTCCGTCAGATCCCGGCAGGTGCCGGGGTAGACATATGTACCGTCGGACAGGTGGGGGGCATCGGGGCTGTGGAGCTGGCTGCGGGTGCAGTAGCAGGGGTACAGCAGCCCCCGCTCCTCCAGCAGCCGGAAATATCGGTCATAGATCCGGGAACGGGTGCTCTGGGCCGGGGTCTCCCGGTCGTAGTCCAGGCCCAGCCAGGCCAGGTCCTCCCGGATGATCCGGGCGTATGCCTCACTGGTCCGCTGGGTGTCCAGGTCCTCCATGCGCAGAACCATCTCCCCGTCCTGGGACCGGGCGGAGAGCCAGGCCAGCAGGGCGGCGAAGACGTTGCCCAGGTGCATGCGGCCCGAAGGCGTTGGGGCGAACCGCCCCACGGGCTTCAGCTCAGCCATCGCACCCACCACAGCAGCAGGAGCATAATGCCCAGAAGCTCCAGCAGGGCAACCAGAGGCAGACAGCCCACGCCCTTGGGCTCCGGCTCCTCCCCGGCCGCCTTGGCCGGTTCCTCCGCCTTGGGCCGGGGCCGGTAGGTCACCGCCCGCCTCTCCAGATCCTCCAGGTCCTCCAGATCGTCGTCCGGAAAGGCGCGCCGTTCCGGCTCCGGGGGCGTCCGGTCCATCCGGCCGTAGCCGTTGGCGAAGTTGCGGATGGGGACCTCTTCCTCCTCGTCGCCCACCAGGGCCTTGACCTGGCGCAGCCACTCCTCATCGTCCGGCGCCTCGCCGGGCAGAGGCTCATCCCACAGATCCTTCAGGTCCGCCAGAGCCTCCCGCTCCTCCTGCTCCTGCCGCCCGGCCTCCCGCAGGGCCTCGTCCATTCGCTGCAATTCCCGCTTCGGATCGTCAAACACAGCCATACCCCCTTCATTACAAGCGCGGATTCACAATGCTGAAAACAGTATACCCCAAATCCATCAAAATGTAAAGGCCCGGACCGCCGCAGCGGTCCGGGGTATGTGTCAAGTAATAATTGGCAAGAATCCTTTTCACGAAACCAAGTGAAAAATCTGACTGCATCCGGTAGCAC
>CALXFT010000042.1 GCA_944387635.1 uncultured Oscillospiraceae bacterium
GCAGCGGCAGAACCTGGAGCAGGAAAACCAGGAACTGCGCGGCTGGTCCGACGCTCAGGAAGAAGCCAAGCAATGGCTGGAGGCGGAGAATCAAAAGCTAGCCCGGGAAAACCAGGAGCTGCGCGGCTGGTCCGACGCGCAGGAAGAGGCTAAGCAGTGGCTGGAGGAGCAGCGCCAGAAGCTGACCCAGCAGAACCAGGAACTGCGTAGCTGGTCTGCCGCGCAGGAAGAGGCCAAGCAGTGGCTGGAAGGGCAGCGCCAGAAGCTGACCCAGGAAAACAGCGCGCTGCAAGCCCAATGCGCTTCTCTGGACGCGGCCGTCCGCGACCTGAATAAGCAGCTGGAGCAGAAGGAGCTGGAGCTTCAAAGCCTTTCCTCCCAATTACGGGCGATCCCGGAATTTATCCGCAAACTGTACAAGCCGAAATCCACATCTTGACTGCGCGCCCGATCCGTCGCGCCGCCGAAAGATTGTTGCTCATCTGTCCTGAGAGAGCATACCCGCCATCGCCTCTGCGGCGGTGGGCTTCAGATGAAAATCGAGGTCGATATTGAAAATGAATACCATTACCATTTCAGATGTCATTCAACGCGGAAACCGTATCGACTACATATACCAAATTGACGGAGCGTGGCAATCCTATTTCTGCCGGGAGCAGCCCTTTTTTGTGGAATACTCCCAAAATATTGAGGCCGTTCCCAAAAGCCTTGCCGTGATTCCTCTCGTAGGAAATTTAATCGTCATGGCATCTCTGATGGACGCCAGGATCTATCTGGAGGAGATCGATCGGGATTTTTACGAATGCATCCCGGAGTTTCTTTCCGGATACGCCAGTCTGTCACCGCAGGTGACCTTTCAGAAAGAAGGGAGGATCATTCCCCAGCGGATTGTGGAATCTCCCCGAGACAGCGTCTGCCGCGAGGATCTGCTGTTCTTCAGCGGCGGCATTGACGCCTGGTCCAGCCTGGTGACGCACCTGGAAGAAAAACCCGCACTGCTGAGTATCTGGGGCGCCGACATTGCCTGGGATAATCAGGCCGCCTGGGAGAAAACACGCAAGCTGAATCAAGACGTCGCCCAGCATTTTGCCCTGCCCTTTTTGACGATTCGTGCCAATCTGCATACATTCCGATACGAGTCCAGGCTAAACGAATTTTCCTATCCCCTTGTAAGCGACAACTGGTGGTCCGCTTTTCAGCACAGCGTAGGCATGATGAGTCTTGCCGCTCCACTGGGCGCCGGAAAATGTAAAAACCTCTGGTTTGGCTCCACCTATTGCAGCCGGGATCGGGAAGAATGGGGCAGCTATGTGACCGCCTCCGATCCGAAAATCGACAACCATGTACGCTTCGGCGGATGTCAGGTCTGCCATGACGGCTATGAATTCAGCCGCTTGGAAAAGACCGAACGGATCTGCCGTTACTTCCGTGGCAGCGGATACACGCCCTTTCTGCGCTGCTGCTATCTGTCCACCTCCGGCGAGAACTGCGGCACATGCGAAAAATGCGCCAATACCATTATGGGAATTCTTCTGGCCGGCTATGATCCCAGAGACTATGGTTTTCCCTATGACGAAGAGACGTTCCCCGGGTATTTCGCGGCAGGCGTACAGGAAATGGCAAAAGAGGAGAAGTACGCCCTTCTCTCGTTCTATTGGTATTTGCAGCAGGCCTACCGCCAAAAATACAAGCTTGAGCAGGTTCCACCGGTATTGCGGGCGTTTTACCTGACGGACCTGGAAATCCTGGCGGACTTCCTTCACGTTCCCTGCAACAAATGTACCGCGCACAAAGCCTCTTTGGAATATCTGGAAGAAGTGGTCATTGGAAAGCGGTGGCTGGAAAATCAGTATAACCTGTTGAGCAAGGACAACGCGGAGCTTCGGGACTGGTGCGCAAAGCTGGAGGACGGAAAACGTTGGCTGGAGGAACAATACCATTATGCCCAGGAGCAAGCCTCCCAGGCGCGGACACAATATCAATCGGCCGTGGAGCAGGTTGCCTTGCTGGAGGCGCAGTGCCGGTCGTACCAGGAGAAGGAAGCCGCCAGCGCCTCGGATCAGCGCAAAAAAGGAGGCCTTCTGTCGAAAATCGCCGCACGGTTTTAATGCTGTTTCTTGATGAACCCTGTGCTGCGCACAGCGCCGCGGCCGTTTTACCCGTTTCCAACAGCCTGACATGGGGAATGCGTTCCGGAAGGGAGATATGACGATGCGTATTTTTTCTTCGCTGGCTGCCCGGCTTCGGCAGCGCCGGATGCAAGCGTTTGAACGGCCTTTCCGACGGCTGACGTTGCAGGACCGGCCCCTTGTGGAACGGCTGTGCGCCCGGGACAGCGGTATTTCCTGCCATTTAAATTTTCAGACCATGTTCTTCTACCAGGAAATGTACGACGACTGTTTTCGTTTTGTGGATGCGTGTATTCTGAAAAAGCCTGCCGCGGATGGAACAACGCTCTACATCCAATACCCAATCGGCGCGCCGGAGGACCGCTGCCGCGCGATCCGGCGGATCGTTTCGGTATACGCAAAAGATTACCATCGGATCATCTTTTGCGCGGCTTCCGACACAGAGGTCGATGAACTCCGGAGTCTTTTCCCGGAGCGGGATGTAAATGCGGAGAATTGCCGGGACTGCCAGCAGTACATGCTGGATCTGGAGGAGCAGAGCCGAATGGAGGGCTCCAAATTCAGCGACCGGCGGAATAAACTGCGCCGCTTTCAAAAGGAATACCGCTGGCAAAAAGAGCCGCTCACCGCGGAGAATCTGGAGGCGTGCAAGGCGCTCAATCAGCTGTGGTATCAATCGCACGTGAAATCCGACAGCGTCGACGGAGAGCAGCGTGCTCTGGAAAACGCGTTTGGCTATTATGATGTATGCGGCTTTGACGGATTTGTGATCCGCATCGACGGCGAGATCGCCGCTTTCACCATGGGGCTGCCCTTCAACGATCGGATCTATATGAGCTTCTTTACAAAGCAGAGAAACGATGTGCGCAATCTTTCCTGGCTGGTAGAGCAGGAGATCATCAATGAAAAATGCCGGCAATACCAATATCTGAATTATTCCGACGATATGGGTGTTCCGGGCCTGCGCAAGCACAAAACCATGATGGGGCCTGCTTTCATGACGCCGTATTATAATATAACACTGTATACACAGCGGAAGAAGGAGAAAGAGAGGAGAACCAATGAATCAAACCCAGTCTAGCGCAGCGCGGACGAATCCGCTGTATCCCGGAATGTTTGACGCCCTGAAAGGCTGGTGTGTTTTGTCGATTATCATCACGCACCACGGTGGCGAAGGACTATTTTCTGAGGCTTCAGCCCAATGGGCCGCAGCTTCCGCTTGGAATAGTTTTCTGGAGTATCTGTACCTGCTTTTGGTTCATTACATAATTTTGATTCCGTTGTTGGTTACCCTGGGTGGTTTTGGATTTCGTCCCATGCCCTTTAAGCTCTGCCTTAAAAAGCAGACTCGCCTGCTGATCAAGCCCTATGTTATTACAGGACTCATTACAGCAGTATTGAAGTTTATTGCCCACTGTGCCCTTTTCCGTGATCCCGCAGGCGCTGTTGCAGCCACGATCAGTGTGCTTGGCGCCTATGGAATCGGCCTTTCCGCGCCTGTGGAGGTTTTGGGATTTACATTTTATACCATAGGCCCTATATGGTATCTGCTTATGCTGTTTTTTGCCTGGCAGATATTAAACGCGATTTTGTACTACGCGCCGAAGCGTTTGGTTCCCGGCCTGCTGGGGCTTTGCATGGTCTGTTGGTATGTCGTGGAGCACTTCGGACTGCAGCACATCAGCATTTTTCTCGCGCCGCTGTACGTCGTATACCTGTATATCGGCTATCAGATCCGGGAACGGAATTTGCTGACGAAAGACTTGCCCCCCTGGAAGTGGACCGTAATCATTGCGTTTGCCGTCTATTTCCTGAGGTATACCTGGAAGGGCACGCCGCTTCCTACAAGCCTGCTGGGGATCATTGTGGAAGAAACAATGTACCGGGTTGGGGGCGTCTGCACCATCTTCTTGCTGATGCGTTTTTCTCTCTGGCTCAATCGCTTTCAGTTCCCGCTTCGGGAAAACCTGTGCACTGTTGGTCGGTATGCCCCCTGGTTTATGTGTCTTCACTCCGTGGAATATGTGGTTTGCTTCTGGTGGGTTTGGATCGAAAAGCTGAACGCGCACTTCAGCGTTGGAATGGTCTATATCATCACGCTTTTCTTGCGCGGTCTGGTTATTTATCTGGGATTTCGCCTTCTTCTCTGGTGGAACGCCTACAAGTCCAAAAGCAGAAAACGCAGAAAGCAGCGCGCTTCCCCATGAAATAAGATTCTGTAAAATAGTAAATGCATATGGTTGAAATGAAAAAGGAGGGCAACATCGCTATGGAAGAAACAATTCTGCAAATCATAAATGATTACTACGAGGATATGGAGCCGGGCCAAATCAAACTCAGCAGCCGGTTCTATGAAGATCTGGACATCTCCTCTATGGAGTTTTTCTCCCTGGTGACCGAGATCGAACAGGAATTTGGCATTCGGGTCAGCGACCGGGATCTGCAAAAGATTTCCACCGTTGGCGACGTGGTCCGAATGGTTGCGGAAAAAACCGGGAAATAAGGGCAGTACAATGAAAGAACTTGAAAAACACCCGCCTTTGCTTGGGGAAATGACGCAATTTGCCGATAAGTATCCGGATCGACCGGCTCTGTACTGTCTGGACGCGGCAGGCGCGCTTTGCCAGGTGACTTACGCACAGGTCCTGGCACGGGTATCGGCCTGCTGCCAGCGCTTCGCCGCCCTGCCTGAAAGCCGGATCGGCATCCTGGGCGCCAATTCCATAGAACTGGCCTGTAACGTCTGGGGCGTCATCGCCGCTGGTAAATCGGCGGTCCTGCTTGATCCCACCCTCACCTCCCAGGAACTTACCGACGCGATGGCAAAAGCGGATGTGTCGTATCTGATTCGGGATGAAGACTTCTGGGACCTGGACGCAAATCTGCGTCAGCTTTTCCCCGCCCTTCATGTGACTTCGCCTGTTTCAGAACGAGAAGCGCCCTGTTTCTGTCCCCGGGAAGAGGGCAATGTGGTGTTCTTCACCTCTGGAACCTCCAAGAGCTCCAAGGTTGTGGAGACCCCCGCCTGGGCCTTCTGCGGCGACGTCTCCGCCCAGGCCCATCTGATCCGCCATGAACCGGGGGACCTGGTGCTTCTGCCCCTGCCTCTGCACCATTCCTTCGGCTTCGCGGCCCTGAACATATTCTATAAGCTGGGCTGCCCGGTGTTTATCGGCTCCATGCGCAGCCTCATGGCCGACGTCCGGCAGGTTCCCTGCCAGATCATGGCCCTGGTCCCTAAGTCCATCGAAACCCTGCTCAAACACAAGGCGTTTCCCCCGACGCTGAAATCCATCCTGGTCTCCGGCGGGTATTGCCCTGTGGAGCTGGCCCAGGCGGTCCGACAGCAGGGAATCCTGGTTCAGAACCGGTACGGAAGCTCCGAGATCTCCTGCGGCGTTGGCGAGAACCTTCCGGAGGATGAGGTGGACACCCTGACCCTTCACGACGGAATCCGGGTGGAGATTGCCGAGGATCAGGAAGTGGTGGTCACCACGCCCTGGACCATGTCCGGCTACTACAAGAACCCGGAGGAGACAGCCGAGGTTCTGCGCGGCGGAAAGGTCTACACCGGCGACGCCGGGGAGCTGGACGCCCAGGGACGGCTGCGTCTGTTCGGCCGGAAGAAGGACATGATCCTCATGGCCAACGGGGAAAAGCTCCACTGCGGCGATGTGGACGCCGCCCTGTCCGCCCTGGAAGGCGTTCAGGAGGGAGCGGCGATTTATGTAAACCAGGAGCTGATCGCCGTGCTCCGTCCCCGGCCGGAGGCTTCGGAAGCCCAGGTCCGGGAGGCCGCCGCGCGGTACAACGCCGGCCTGCCCTACCAGCGGCGGATGAAGCGGGTCTGGCTCCATCCCGATCCATTCCCCTACACCTCCAGCGGCAAACTGCAGCGCAGGAAGCTGGAGGAGGCGTATCTCGCCCAAAGCAAGTAAACAAAGCGGCCTTCGCCCTGGGGTTTCCCACAGGCGAAGGCCGTTGATTTTTCACGTTTCCCTCATCTTCGTTCCAGCAGTTCCCGGGTTCTTTCCGGGAACAGGCGCAGCAGGAGCTTCTTTCCCAGCTGCCGCAGCTTCCAGCGCGCCGACCGGTCTCGCCGCTCCAGACGGACCGCCTCCTGGGCGGCAAAGCAGGCCATGCGGTACAGGCCTTCTTCGTAGTAGGGGGTCTTTTTCAGGGCGGACCAGAAATACGGCGCCATGTCCTCGCTGGGCTTGTGCCAGGGCTTGCGGTATCCGGCGTAGTGGATGATTCGGGGCGCTTCCCGAGCCGCCTGATACTGCCGCCGGATGTCCTCCGGGGCGTGGACGATCACCCGGCTGATCCGGGTGTGGTCGCAGTCGGTCAACAGGTTCCAGGACATGTCCAGGTACTTCACCCGGCCATGGCAGCGCATGTTCAGCACGTCCTGGTCGTTGTACCGGTATGGAACGGAGGCAAAATCCAGCCACTGCTCCAGGGTATAGGCCTCCCGAAGGGCTTGGGTATTGAGCAGCAGCACCCCGGCCTGGAAGTAATCCTGGGGATTGGCCAGTTTCAGGGTCCGCTGGGCGTATTGGGCCATATCCGCTCTGGGGTTGTTCAGGTGCCCCAAAAACTCCGGGTCCCGGACCGCTCCCAGCCAGTTCCCCTCCAGATCCGTATCATAGAGCGCGGCCACATCGGCGTTGACGATCAGGTCGGAGTCCAGATACAAAACCTTGTCGTAGTCCGGCAGAATCTGCTGGATCAGGAACCGGAAATAGGTCTCTGCCGTAATGTGGGCATTTGCCTTCAGATCACGGCTGCCGATCAGCGGACCGGCGTCAAAAAACCGCAGGCTCACATTTTCATAGGCCGCTGTCATTGCCAGAAGACGTGCCCGGTTCTCCCGGGAGATATCCGTGTGGATCAGCACCAGATCATAGCTGCGCTCCGGCCCGGTGTGCTCCAGCAGAGACTGCATGCAGGCGGCGAACATGGGTACGAAGCCGTCGTTGGCGACGAAGACCACCGGCACCGAATCCGAAGAAAAAGCCGCTCTCAGGCAGGTCCCGCCGTAAGAATCCATGGACATGGGTGCACCTCCAGCAAGGGGCCTCAGCTTGCTTCGTAGCAGTCGCAGACCTCGTTTACATCCCCGATCATCTTGACTCTGCCCTTTTCCAGCCAAACGGCCTTCTGGCACAGCTCGCGGACCTGTTCGGCGCTGTGGCTGACAAAGAGCATGGTGGTGCCGCCGGACATCATTTCCGCCATGCGCTGCTTGCACTTCTCCTGGAACCGGAAGTCGCCTACGGCCAGGACTTCGTCCACGATCAGGATATCCGCCCGGATCTCCGTGGCAATGGCAAAGCCCAGCCGGGCCACCATGCCGCTGGAGAAGTTCTTCACCGGCACGTCCACAAAGTCCCACAGTTCGGCAAAGTCCATGATGCTGTTGAAGTGCGACTCCATAAACTGCCGGTCATGGCCCAGGACCGCGCCGTTGAGGAAGATGTTCTCCCGGGCCGTCAGGTCCATATCGAAGCCCGCGCCCAGCTCGATCATAGGCGCGATGCTGCCTTTGACGGAGACGGAGCCCTTGGTCGGGCTCATAACCCCGGCGATGACCTTCAGCAGCGTGCTCTTGCCGCTGCCGTTGGCCCCCACCAGGGCCACGGACTCGCCTCTGCCGATCTCCAGGCTCACATCCCGCAGGGCGTAGAACTCCTGAACCATCAGCTCCTTCTTGAGGACCTTCAAAATGTACTCCTTCAGATTGTCCACCCGTTCCGAGGCCAGGTTGAAGATCATGGACACATCCTTGACGGAAATAATGCTCTGTTGCTGATTCACGCTGTGTCACCTCTCAAATATACAGGATGAAATTCCGCTGCATCTTCCGGAAAACCATCAGGCCCACCGCCAGCATGGCCAGGCTGCACACGATGCAGATCAGCCAGACGCTTCCCTGGGGGATCTGGCCGTAGAGGATCAGGCTGCGGAAAAAGGTGATGTAGTGATACATGGGGTTCCAGGCAATGGTCCCCTGTACGTTGGCCGGAAGGATGGAAATGTCATAGAACACCGGCGTGGCATACATCCAAGCCAGAGTCAGCACGCCGTACAAATGGGTGATGTCCCGGAAATACACCGACAGGGCCGACAGAATCAGGCCGATGCCGCAGCAGAACACGAACAGGAACACCAGGGGCACCCAGAACAGCAGGATGGTCCAATAGACCTTGGCTCCGGTGAAGAGCATGACGATCAGGATGGCCAGCAGGCTGAAGGACATGGTCACAAAGCTGGACAGAACCCGGGACAGGGGGAAGATATACTTGGGAATGTACACCTTGCGGATCAGGGACCCGTTCTGCAGCACGGAGTACATGGCCATGTTGGTGGACTCGTTGAAGAAGTTCCACAGGGTCTGGCCGCAGATCAGGTACAGGGGGAAGTTGGGGATGTTGGACTGGAAGATGGTGGAGAACACATAGGACATCACACACATCATCAGCAGGGGATTCAGCAGACTCCACAGGTATCCCAGGATGCTGCGGCGGTACTTGACCTTCAGATCTCGCTTTACCAGCTCCTGGATCAGTGGGACGTAGTTTTTCAGGGTGAGCAACGCGTTCTTAAAAAAGTTTTTCTTCATAAGTTCATTCCGCCTCCAATGGTTCTCACACGCCGCGATCCGGGCCGCGGTTCTCGCGTCCTCCCGGCTGATGCCGGCGGGATTTGTGGATACTGTATGGCGCCTTATTCTCTGCCCACAGGGGCCATGACATACACGGCTCCGTCCAGCTCGCTTTCATACCAAACAAACAGCACCGCGAACAGGGCCAGCTGCGCCGCCACCCGGAACCACTTCCGGTCGTACGCCTTCAGGACCGCCTTGTGCAGGCCCGGAGTCCACCGCTGCAGCAGCATCAGGGCCTGGTTGTCCTCCTTCCGCTGGAACATGGCCGTATACAGCTGGGCGGTCATGGGTACCAGAGCCACCCGGAACATGAGCACGATCCGCAGGAAATTGTAGAAGGCGAAGCAGATGGGCTGAATGGTGGCTCCGATCAGGATCATCAGGAAGGGCAGCCGGATCTGCGGCTCGTCCATCCGGTCTTGAAACATCCAGTACGACAGCAGAGTCACCACCCACAGCAGGGCCAGCAGGGTCTCGCCGCCCATGGACAGCCGGGGGAAGGTCTCATATTCGGAATAGACCAGGGCGATGCCCAGGGCGATGATCTGGTCGCCGAACAGGCCAAGGACCACGGAACCGGCGGCGCAAAGCAGCAGCAGCCGCTTGTTGATGGGGATGTTGTAGATCAGATACAGACCCAGGAAGACCACGCTGGTCTTGTGGAAGCACATGGCAAGGAGTATGGTGGCCAGGCATGGCCAGAACCTGCGCTCCGTGATAAACCGGTACGACCAGGTCAGAATGGCCATGGCGACCAGCTGCCGCCAGAAGATTATGGCATGCATATACATACCCAGAGCCAGGAAGGCCATGAGGGCAACCATGGGATTGGGGGTGTCCTTTTCAAAGGAGCGGCAGTAGGGGAGCAGGATCATCAGGGCCAGGACCAGCAGCAGCACCCGTTCACTGTTGAACAGCACCCCCAGGACCCGGCACAGCAGCACGTAGCCGATCTCAAATTTATGCCCCACCATCTGCCGGAAGCTCAAGGTCTGGATGACGTCCCACTGGCGCATATATTCGGCAATGTCCAGACTGACGCTGAAATCCTGGGCCACAAAGATCACAATCAGAAAGCCGCAGGCGCCGTAGAAGATCAGCCGCCGCTTCTCCCGGTCCCCGGTCAGCTCATAGGCGATCAGGAATCCCAGCATCACAAGATAAATCCAATAAAATCCGTTCATAGGCTTCTCCTGAAGAGGGGTTGTCAAGTAAAGGAATGGTTCCCCCGCAGCCGGTTGTAGAGCCTGGAGCGCAGAATCCGCTCCCAGGTCTTGCTGCCCAGGCGCAGCCGGTTCATGGCCGAGAAGACCAGATACTGCTTCTTTGCCAGGTCCGCAGCCTGGGGAACGGTCTGTCGGCACGCTTCCATCCGCGCGCGGGCCAGCCGCCGGCCCTCTCCGCGGTCCGGGCACGCCAGCAGCGCCGTGGTCAGATAGCTCAAAAGCAGCCCCTGGATCTTCATGGCGGCGTAGTCCCTGCCCGGAGACGGGGGGATTCGGGCATACTCCGCGGCCATTTTGTCCAGCACCGCCGCCGTATGTCCGATCCGCCTGCACCGGTTGGCGTCGGATACGCTCTGGTTCACGTCCCCGATCCGGTACATATATACGAATAAGTCAAAGGGCGTCACGGTCCTTGCCAGGCAGCAGGGGTAGGCGGCGTACTCATGGTCCTCGTAAAACACATGCTCCGACAGGCGGATTCCGTGTTTTCGGTAAAATTCGGTGCGGTAGGTAATGCCGTGGAAGGTCAGGCTCCGGTCAAAGCTCTTCCAGGAGGCCATGATCTCATCAAAGCCGTAAGCTTTGCCGAATTCCGGCGGGTAGCTGCGCCAGGCCTTGAACTCGCCGGTGCCGATGTCAATGGTATGGTGGTGGGTTAGCACCACGTCGCTGGAACATCGCTCCAAAAGCTCCACAAACCGGGACAGGCTCTCTGTCAGAACCCAGTCGTCGGCGTCGATGACCTTCAGATAGGTTCCCCGGGCAGCGGCGCAGCCGGTGTTCAGGGCGCCGCCGTGGCCCTTGTTCTCCTGCCGGATGAGCCGGACCGTGTCCGGATAGCGGGCATGGAAGTCCCCGGCGATGGCCGCCGTGGCGTCGGTGGAGCCGTCGTCAACCACGATGATCTCCAGCTTGTCCAGCAGGTCCGGAACGAGCATGCTGTTCAGGCACTTTTCCAGAAAGGCCTGACTGTTGTAGGCGGGGATGATAAACGACAGTACTTTCAAATTTTCACATCCTTACTCCGGGACGCCGGTCCGCTCCGCTTCCAGGACCCGCTTCTGCCTGGTGATCCGGTCGTCCCGGATGCCCCGGAAGGTGGCCCGAAGAGCCCTGGCCGGAGAGATGGACTGCCCGTACAGATTCCGCTTTCGGACTATGTAATACAGGGCGTAAAAAGAGGCGACACCTGTCCCCAAAATGTATCGGGTGGTCGCCCCTCGATTCTCAAAGAATGTCTCTGTGAAGCCGTGAAACCAAGTGGATTCCTCCTGGGCGACGGAAGCGATCTCCATGGGCACATAGTAGATCTGAAGACCGGCTTTTTCACAGTCTGTCAGAAATTTCAGTTCTTCCTCTCCGCCGTTTCCGGTTCCGGCTCCCAGAAGGGGATCAAACCGAACGCCGGCGTTCATAAGCGGCTGCCGCCGGAAGGAGATCTGCCAGGAACTGACCTTCATGGTCATGGGAAACCGGAGACGCTGTACCCGGTCGCGGAAGGAAGAAGGCCGGTTGGCCATTTTGAAAATGATCACGTCCGCCTGAGGCAGCATTTCATAGGCCTGCCGGAGCTTCTGTTCGTAGTCCGGCAGGAACCGTTCGTCATCGTCGCACAGCAGACAGACATCGGCACTGGCCCGGTCGATGGCCATATTCCGGCTTTTGGTCAGCCCTCTTTGCCGGGTAGAATACATGCGGACCAGCCCGGCGGCTGTGGGATATTCCGCATACCCTTCCTTATCGCACTGGTTGATTACCAAAACATTCCCGGTCAGACCGGACTGACGCGCCAGGCGGTCATCCTCCTGGTGCATACAGGACATAAGCACTTCTATGTTCATGAAATAAGATCCTACTTGAGAAACCAGAAAAAATACTTTCTGACGCCGTTGAAGGCATAGCAGATGAAATAGTATACGGATTGGAAAAAACCGAAGCCCATATACCGATAGGTCAGATAGGTCATCCTGGCGGACTGCAGCTTGTTCCCGGATTTTCCCGTGTCGGAGATCCGGTATTTCAGCAGGGGCTCGTTGATGGCGCAGCCCCGTTGGTACTTCTTCAGAACCTCCAGCCACATCAGGTAGTCCTCGTGGCTGTCGTCGTGGTGCATGGGAAACTCCCGGGCCACCTCGGTTTTGATCACCACGGAGGAGCAATTGAGCTGGTTCTGCTTTTTGATGTCAGCGAAGGTAAATTCGGTCTTCACCGGGATCACATAGCCCGTCAGGGTGCCGTCGGGGTTCATCAGCTCCCGGGCCGTGGTGCAGATCACCGTGTTCTTCCGCTTCATCAGCTCCAGCTGCCGCCGGAGCTTGTCCTTCGCCCAAATGTCGTCGGCGTCCAAGAAGGCGATGTATTCACCCCGGGCCAGGGCCACGCCCCGGTTGCGGCTGTCGGCTACGCCCATTTTCTTTTCGTTTTTGATATACCGTATCCTGGGATCGTGATGGTAGCGGCGCATGACGGCATCCAAGTCATCCTCAGAGCAGTCGTCGATCACAAGGATCTCCAGCGCCACGTCCTGCAGCAGCGCGGACTCGATAGCGCCGCTGATCACGTGGGCGCAATTGTAAGCCGGAATGATGACCGATACCGTAATTTCCTGCATCCTCCCCCACCTCGCTTCCCCGATATCCCCGCAAGGGCTTGCCTTTTCAAAGCGCACTGCCGCGCCGCGGATACTCTTTCCTATCAGACTATCTATTATATTGCAACAGACATAGTATACCACAATCATTGCAAATTTGCAAGACAGGCCGCGGGTTTTATTCCGGTTTCCCCCGGTTTTGACCAAATCCGGCCTCAAAATCGGGGCCAAACAGGGCGGCGCCCAGGATCAGGGGCAGGCAGAGAAAGATGGGGTAGGCGTATCGGAACTCCGCGTACACCGGAGAACCCAGCCAAAGCCCCGCGGCGATCACCAGAGGCGGAAGCGTCAGCAGCGCTTCCCGCCGTCTCTTGACTGCCAGGAGAACGGCGCAGGCGGCCAGAACCCAGACATGCAGCCCGATGCTGTACAGAGGCTGGAGGATCGCCGGCTTCTCCAGATACCGGAACCAGGCGTCATAGATCCGGCTGACGAAGCTGTCTCCGCCCACATAGACGATGCCCAGATCGTTCATGTCCACCTCTTTGGAGTAGATCCAGTAGTCGTAGCCTCCGTTCCAGTAACCCTTGGTCTCGTCGATCCATGCCTTCAGATAATCCCCCGGATACTTCAGGCCCAGGCGCAGGTACAGGGCGGCGTATTGTCCCAGGTTCCGCTCCACATAGTCCCGGTTGTCGTGGCGAAAGGCCTGGAATTTAATGGGGTCCACCGTGTTGGGGTCGTACAGTTCCTTCACCCGCTCCATCAAAAAGGCCTGGCTCAGCAGGTCGTTTTCCTCCTGGGTCAGGGGCCGGTCCTCGGAGATGACCCTGGCCAGCTGCTGGAAGGGCACGGAAAACGCCTCGATCAGGTCGGTCCCCTCCACCCCCAGAACATTCAGCAGGGGGTTCAGCAGAACCCAGCAGGCCAGCACGATCACCGCCATGATCCGGACCATCTTGGGACACCGCTTGCCCAGCACAAAGGCCATGACCAGAGTGGTCACCAGGAAGGCATACCAGCCGTTGGTGCGCCACAGGGAAAATCCGATCCCGCCCAGGGCCAGGACCGCCAGATTCCGCCGCTCCGCGCCGATGCCCCGCAGAACGCGAAACAGGGCCGTGACGAACAGCAGCGCGGCGCCGGCGAAGAGAACGTCCTTCCACATGGTGACGCTGTAGGCGATGTTGTAGGGCATCAGGGCATAGACGCAGAAGACCCCGGCAAGGAAGGGCTTGGGGACCCCGGCCTGGTACAGGGTGGTTACGCCATAGGCAAAGCAAGCCGCCAGGAAGAAAATCTGGAAGGTATGAAACAGGGCCGCGGCCTGATTGGCGTCGTCGAACAGCCCCATGCCCAGCTGAAAGAAGACCCGGACCGTCATGGTGTGCCAGAAGGGCATGGTGTTGTTGTAGTCCCCGGCGGCGATTTGTTCCAACGTGGAAATCGAGTCCCGGGTCAGGGTGCCGGGATAGGCGGCAAAGTACAGATACATCAGGTCGATCAGGGCCACGGCGGCAAAGACCCCCAGGAACACCCGTCCCGGCCGGTTCCGGGGGGCCGGGTCCGATGCCAGGGGCAGGCGGCGCGCCAGAAAGGCCAGACAGTGATAGCCCACCGCCATGCCTCCCAGGAAGGTGCACCCGGCGTTGAACAGGGACATAAGGGCCGTAATCGGCGAGAACAGGGGATAGTTGGCCAGCACCACCGCCAGCGAGAACACCCCGCCCCAGACCAGCAGCCATGCCCTGGTCCCGGAGGAAAGCTCCGAAGCGTGGCGGTAATTGCCGCATAGGCAAAGCACACCGGCAGCGGCGCACAGCACATAGACGCTGAAATAAGCGTCTGTCTGAGCCAGATTGGTCAGCCAGGTGTAGATGAACAGGCCTTCCAGGAAGACCCGCAGCCGTTTCCGATTCTCAGCGCTTTGGATCATAGACTTCCTCCAACGAGTCGCGGCAGGGCGGTTTTTTCAGCCCCGGCTGGAACACCGTGGCCAGCAAAATCAGCGGATAGGTGGTGAACATGGGATAGGCGTACCGGTACTCCGCGTAAACCGGGGTTCCCACCCACAATCCAGCCAGGATCACCAGCACAAGGACCATCATCAGCCCTTCCCGCCGCTTCCCCGCGGCGCAGATAAAGCAGCAGGACACCACCAGCCAGGTGTGCAGGCCGATGCTGAACAGAGGCTGGAACACCGCGGGTTTTTCCAGATACCGGAACAGGGCGTCAAATCCGTCCTTCACCGGATTGTCCAGCTCAAAACCGCCGATGCCGGAGCTTTCCGGCCAGGTCCAGGCAAAGTAGATCCAGAAGGCGTATCCGCCGTTCCAGAAGCCCTTGGTCAGCTCCACCCATGCCTGAAAATAATCTCCGGGATACTGAAGCCCCAGCCGGAGCCACAGGCAGAAATAGTCCCACAGATTTTCTTTCAGATGCGCCCGGCCGTCGGAACGAACGGCCTCGAACTTAATGGGGTCCACGATTTCCGGCTGATACAGTTCCGACACCCGATCCAGGTGGAAGACTTCCTCCAGCATGCGGGTATCCGCCTCCGAGATCGGCCGTTCCTGCCAGACCACCCTGGCGACCTGCTGAAACGGCAGAGCGAGTCCCTCCACAAAGTCCGTTTGCTCCACGTCCAGGACCCACTGCACCGGATTGATCAGAATCCAGCACACCAGAACCAGCACGCCCATGATCTTCAGAACGTCGGGGAAGCGCTTGCGAAGCGGAAGCCACAAAATCACGCCTGCGGTCAGGAACGCGAACCAGCCGTTTGTCCGCATAAGGCAGACGCCCAGGCCGCCCAGGGCAAAGACTATGTAATCGCGCCTCCGGCAGCGGCCGATCCCCATGAAGATCCGGTAAAGGGACGCTGTCCAAAGCAGTACGCAGGCGCTGAAGGGGATATCCTTCCACATGGTCACGCTGTAGGCCAGATGATAGGGAAGGAAGGCATAGATTCCGAACACCGCCGCGATCCACCACCGGCCGATCCCCATCTGATACAGAGTCACCAGACTGTAGGCAAAACAGGCGGCCAGAAACAGGATCTGAACGGTGCTGTAGACTGCCACCGCCGCGTTAATTTCCCCGAACAGCGCCATGCCCGCCTGGAGACAGGCCCGGATGACCATGGTATACCAGAATGGGTTGCTGTTGACATATTCCCCGGACTCGATCTGCCTCAGAGAGTTAATCGAGTCCGTGGACAAGTATCCGGGGTAGGCGGCGAAGAACAGATACAGCAGATATACGGTACTGACAGCGGCAAAGCACCCCCAAAATACCCGGCCGGGATGCTGCCGGCAGGCGGGATCTTCCGCCGGGGCCAGCGGGAGCGCCGTCACGCCGCACAGCAGAATGTGATAACCCAGGCAGTATCCTCCCAGAAGGCACAGTCCTGCGTTGAACCAGCTTTCCAAGGCCCTGACCGGCAGAAACAAGGCGTAGTTGGCCATTACCACCGCCAGAGAAAACACCCCGGCCAGAAGCCCCAGGCCGATCCGCGTCCTCGGACCGGGAACGGCCCTGTGCCGGAAATTGCGGCACAGGCAGAACAGGCCCACAACGGCACACAATATATATACAGAATCATAGCTGTCTGTTCCCTGCAAATTGGTCAGCCAGGCGTAGATCAACAGCGCCTGTGTACAGACCGCGGCATTTCCGAATTTGCTCGATTGGGATATGAAACGCATAGGCTGACTCCTTTTCCGGCCGGGGAGGTTTTTTCAGGGATATTATACGTGGCCTTACCGGAGCTTGTCAAGAAGGCGGCGGAATATCCCTTTGGCACAGGGAGGCGGGGTGGTGAGCGCTTGCCTGGACCCGCGCTTCGCGGGCCTCCGCTCCGGCCGGGGAGGCCTTTGCCAAAAGCGCGGGGCTGTCAGCGGTTTTCACCGTTGACAGCCCCGCGTGACCTCAAGTTTGCGCAAAGTACATCCGATATCCCCGTCAATACAAATCGCCTGTTTCCGGATTTCCTTCGGGCAGTATGCCTGCCCCAGGTTTACGCAGGCGTAAACCGCCCTGGGGTTTTGGAAGGTCATTTTCCAGAACGGATATTTGATGATAACCGGCGTATTGCCGCCCACGCCCAGTTCCAGAAAGAGAATATGCCGTCCCTGGCGGCGGCGGAGAAACGCCTCATAACGCCGGGCGGCGGCGTGCCAGCCTGCGTCCTCCACAAAGGTGGCGTCCGAGCGCAGGTTCATGGCCATGGGCGCGCCGCAGACCGGGCAGCGGGGTACAAGCGCGGAGGGTACGCGCGTTTTTGCCGCGCTTCCCTCCGTCAGCACCAGATCCTCCGCCGCGCGAAAGCCCTGGGCTTCCAGCATCTGCCTGACGGCTGTCGTGTTGTCATAGGTCTTTTTATGACAGGGCCTGGAGCATTGCCACAGGCCGTAATCCCCCTGGGTATAGAACAGCCGGCGCTTGTCAAACCCGGCTTTCTGAAAACAGTGGTCCACATTCGTCGTGATTACGAAGTAGTCTTTGTCCTTGACCAGTTCAAGAAGCGCGTTATAAACCGGTTTCGGCGGGTCCAGGCAGCGGTTGATGTAGATATACCGGCTCCAATACGCCCAATGCTCTTCCGGCGTTTCGAAAGGATAGAAGCCGCCGGAATACATATCCCGAAAGCCGTACTTCGCGATAAAATCCCCGAAATATTTTTGAAAGCGTTCACCGGCATAAGTAAATCCGGCGGAAGCGGAAAGTCCGGAACCGGCTCCGATCACCACCGCCTCCGCCGTGTCCAGTTCCTGCCTGAGCCGGGGGATGTTATCCCAGCAGGCGCCTGTAGATGGCGTAGTCGATGTCCTTGAACACATTGAAAATCACCTCGATTTCGCTTGGATTCTGCCGCTGCCAATCTGCGACCGTCTGTATGGCGATCTTTGCGGCAAGTTCATTGGGAAAATGAAACTCGCCGGTGGAGATACAGCAGAAGGCCACGCTGCGCAGGCCGTTCTCCGCCGCCAGCTCCAGGCAGGAGCGGTAGCAGCCTGCCAGCAGTTCCCGGTCTGCCTTGGCAACGGCCCCGCGGATGATCGGGCCTACGGTGTGCAGCACATGGCGGCAGGGCAGATTATAGGCTTTCGTGATTTTGGCTTTGCCGGTTTCTTCTTCGTGTCCCTGCCGCCTCATAATTTCGGAACACTCCCATCGCAGCTGCACCCCCGCGCAGGTGTGGATGGCGTTGTCGATGCAGCCGTGGCAGGGAAGGAAACAGCCCAGCATTTGGCTGTTTGCCGCGTTGACAATGGCGTCGGCGGCAAGGGTGGTGATGTCGCCCTGCCAGAGATACAGGCCGGGGCGCACCGGCGTCAGGTCCCGGGGGCTTGTGACGCCCCGCTTGACAAGGCGCCCTTGCAGATAGGCGTCCTGCACCTTCAGAAAATCCTCACTGGCCGGGGCAGGCGGGCGCACATTCATCAGGCCCCGCAGAAGCCTCCGCTTTTCCGAAAGGGAATCCGGCACGCGGATGTCCGCGTATTTCTCGCGTTCCGCCAGGAGACAGCGAAGCAGATAATCCAATCGTTCGTCCTGTGTCATGGGCTTACCTCCGTTCAACCGCCCTTGCGGGGCAGATTTCATAGCAGTTTCCACAGTGCAGGCAGTGCTCCTGCCGAATGACCACGGGCTTTGCGGAAATATCTATGCGCTTCTGGGGGCATTTGGAATAGCACAGCTTGCAGCCGATGCACTTGTCCGTTACAAAGAAGCCGGTTTCCTTTGCCCCCGCGCCGCCGAAGGAAAAGCCGGCCCGTTCAATGGGTTGTTTGGAAAGGTCAAACCATTCTCCTGTTCCTTCGTAAATTTTGAAAACCGTAAGGGCGCCGCGGGAGGGCCCGTCGGGATAGATTTTTTCCATGTAGGGATTTTTACGGAACAGGTCAGGCAGCTTGTCCGGCCCGATTTCCTTTGCCTTGCCCCGCACCGATACGGCCGCGCGGGAAAGGGTGTCTTCGCCTTTCATAGCGGTAAAGGCCATGTTCTCATTGGCTTTCAGCCGGTCATAAAAGTTCTTGCCCTTGGCGGTGAGGAAGTACAGGCCGTCTTCATCGCAGTCCATCATGTCGATAGCGCAGGTGACGGGCCGTCCCTGGCTGTCCACCGTGGCAAAAACAGTGGAGTGGATTTCTTCCGCGATGTATTTCAGATAATCCCTTGCCTGCATAAGGAACCTCCTGATTTTTCGTGTTTTTTGGATTGCGTTTTTTAGCTTGCAAGGTTATAATATCTCCGTAAGCGCCCTTTGTAAAGTAAGCACATTATTGTGCTGTAGTTACCAAAAAGAAACTATTGGGAGGAGGGGATATCATGCAGCATGGAAAAGAGCTGCCCGCCTGCCCGGTGGAAACCACGCTCATGCTCATCGGCGACAAATGGAAGGTGCTCATTCTGCGGGACCTGATGCCGGGGACAAAGCGGTTCGGGGAGCTGAAGAAATCCATCGGCAGCGTATCGCAGAAGGTGCTGACCGCCCAGCTTCGGGATATGGAAGAAAAGGGGCTTGTCCATCGCCAGGTGTACGCGGAGGTCCCGCCCCGGGTGGAGTACAGCCTGACCGACCTGGGCAAAAGCCTGAAGCCGATTCTGGACGCTATGTGGACATGGGGCGAGGGCTACAAAGCACGAAACGGTTCATGCTGATTGTATATCATGTCTGCGGAATCCATGGCCTGCGCTGAGCGGTAAAGTCTCATCCCCGCGGTTCTGGCCAAGTCCGCCGTTTTCTCGCCTTCCGGTCACGGGACTGGACCGGTCCGAATGCGTTTGAAAAAATTCTTTTGTAAAATTCACAAATTGGTTATTGCAAATTGCGGCGATTGCTGGTAGAATGTGCATAAGCCAACAAACTGGCAACAAAGGAGGACGATCCTAATGATTCATGTGATTATGGGCCTGAAGGGTACCGGCAAAACCAAGAAGCTCATCGACGCCATCAATACCGCTGTGGCCGACGCCCACGGAGACGTGGTCTGCATCGAATACGGCAAGAAGCTGACGTATGACATCTCCTATAAGGTCCGTCTCGTAGATTCCAAGGAGTACGCCATCAGCAATCCCGACATGCTGAAGGGCTTTCTCAGCGGCTTGCATGCCGGTAATTTCGACATTACCGACATCTTCATCGACAACCTGTATAAGACCATCGGCACTGACAAGGCTGCCGCCGAGGCGTTCATCGCCTGGTGCGCCAAGTTTGCCGCCGACAATAACATGGAGATCACCGTCTCCATCTCCGAGGACCCTGCCAACGCCTCCGAGGCTATGAAGCAGTATCTGTAAGCGGGTTTACATTTTCGGTACCGCCGCGGAAGGACCGCGGCGGTATTCCTGTTGTATGGGGAAAGGCGGAGAGGACACCATGCTTTGCGATTGTCACATCCATATGGTCCTGGACGGCGTGGACTGGAAGGCCGCCATCGCCCGCCACAGCCACGGCCCCGACGAGGGCTGGATTCGCCAGGTCCTGGGCCGGTACCGGGACCTGGGCTGCACCTATCTGCGCGACGGCGGCGACCGCTGGGGCGTGGGCCAGCGGGCTCGGGCGCTGTCGGAACAGTACGGCATCACCTACCGGACACCCCTGGCCCCCATCCACCGGGCGGGACACTACGGCGGCTTCATCGGCACAGGCTACGAGGATTTGCGCCAATACGCCGCCCTGGTCCGGCAGGCCCGGACCCAGGGGGCGGACTTCATCAAGATCATGATCTCCGGCCTCATGGACTTTGACCGCTTCGGGGTCCTGACCCAGCCGGGGCTTCCGCCGGAGGAGATCCGGGAGCTGATCCACATCGCCCACGAAGAGGGCTTCTCGGTCATGGTCCACGGCAACGGGGCCCGGCAGGCCCAGGCCGCCGCCGAAGCCGGAGCGGAGTCCCTGGAGCACGGGGCCTACTTAGACGGCGAGGCCCTCCACGCCATGGCCCAGGCTGGCACGGTGTGGGTTCCCACCCTGTCCACCATCGGCAATCTACGGGGCCGGGGCCGGTTTGACGAAGGGGCTGTGGAAAAAATTCTGGATTCCGCCCTGGAAAACGCGGCGTCCTTCGCCGCCATGGGCGGTCTTCTGGCCCCGGGTACCGACGCCGGCGCCTGGGCCGTCCCCCACGGCAGCGCCTCCGAGGTCCCCCTCCTGACCCAGGCCCTGGGAGATTCGGCCCGGAGAATCCTGGCCCAGGGGATCGCGAGGATCCGGGAGAAGTTCTGATACCCCTGCCTCACAGCGTTTCTCAGGAGGGGCGGGGGGTCTTTCATGAATGGCGGCGCACTGCGAAAGCGCATTCGGAATTTCATAATGGAATGAAACCTGTACTCCCAGTGAGTGAAATTCGCAAAATCAAAAGTGCAAAGGAAAAATCCAATGAAAAAAGAAGCCTACCAACAAATGGAAAGGTACATGCTTTCCCGCATGGAAGACAGTGCCCATGACAGGGAGCATGTGTACCGTGTTTTGTACAATGCTCTGGAAATTGCAAAATCCGAAACGGCCCCGGATTATGATGTGTTGATCACCGCGTGTCTGCTCCATGATATTGGGCGAAAGGAACAGTTTGCAAACCCTTCCCTGTGCCATGCCATGGTGGGCGGTGAGAAGGCATACAAATACCTGACGGAGCATGGTTTTGACAGAGATTTTTCCGAGAAGGTTCGTCATTGTATCCAAACCCACCGATTCCGCAGCGGTATCCAGCCGGAATCTATCGAGGCGAAGATCCTGTTCGACGCGGATAAGCTGGACGTGACCGGCGCGTTGGGAATTGCCCGGACACTCATGTACAAGGGAAATGTTGTGGAGCCGATTTACACGAAATTGCCCGATGGCAGCATTTCAGACGGCACCCAGGATACCGCGCCGTCTTTCTTCCATGAATATAAGTTTAAGCTGGAGAAGCTGTATGACAAATTCTACACCGCCGCAGGCGCCCGGCTGGCGCAGGAGCGCCGGCAGATTGCGGCGGCATTTTATGAAAGCCTGTACCGGGAAGTGAATGCGGGATATACATCCGGCCGAGAAATGCTGCGCAAATGGATGCAGGAGAATGCATCAGATGGCAGGCGGATATAAAGTCATTACGCTGTGCGGCAGCACGCGGTTTCATACTGATTCTCTAATGAAAGGGGCTGTCTCAAAATAGCTCTTACAAGAAAACGCATATAAAATAAGTTCGGCTGGATTACCTTTGTTTTGGTAATCCAGCCGTTTTTTATCGCGATTTGTTGGGCTGTTTTTCAGAAGTTGCATTTTGAGACAGTGCCTTTAAAAGAGAACCGGTATAAGATCTGTTACAGTAAACTACTGTTTATGAACGGGGATTCTTGCTGTTGTTTATGGAGCCGCCATAACGGAGCGTCTTGTAAATCGTCACGCCGATCTCAGCCAGGGTAATCACGACGATAAACCCAAGCAGTCCGTTGGATACCATATTGGGATTCCAGGAAGAGAAATCCATTGCGCCTGAATCTACGTGATTGCCCAATGCCTGTTCAAGCTCAGGTATAAAATTCGGATTCCAAATTGGTAAAACCTTCAGTACAACGGCACTCAACACAATCTGAATTGCTCCGCACAAAATATTGCTGACCATCACCAGCTTACAATAAACGCCGACGATCAGACGCAAAATCTCATCTATCAGTCCAATCAGCAAGCTGATTACAAAGACAGGCAGAACAATTCCCCATTGATCCAAATTGAAAATGGGTACGATTGTTATGGTTTCACCTTCCGTAAAGATCGCGGCAAAAAAATTAGGCGCAAAAATTAACAGTACGCTGAAAATAACGATGAACACGATGCCTAAAATACTGTCGCTGCGGCTTATCATGGCTTTTTTATCCGGTACAGGCTCCAAAGACTTTGGCGTCCATTTGGGAGCCGGCATGTTTCGTTCTTCAGACAGGCTTTTTACTGACCATTTCTCGGCCTTTTTCATTTCGACTTGAATCTTTTTCCGTTCCATTACGGCAAAGGTCAGGGTTACCGCGCCGAAAGCGGACATACAGGACAGCGCGGCGTCGGAAATTCCGGAGATCAGACCGTCCACAATCGCTCGGATGATAACAGGGGCGGCGTTCTGTGTAGTAACCGCAGGCATTTCTCCTATGGCGTTTATCAGAGAAATGACCAAAATTGGTACGGCAGCGCATATTAAGACAACTTTTACAAACCAGAAATACGTGTCAAAATATTCAGGTCCAATCAAATATTTCTGCTCGCTCTGATACTGCTTCGCGAATTCGGCAGGATCGCCCAGTTCCGTCAGCACTTCTTCCATGGAACCTTTGTCAGCATACATGTCACCGATCAGTTCCTCCAGCTCCATACGAACTTCCTCCCGCTGCGCTTTGGGAAGCCGGCGGATCACCTGATAAATATAGCGATTCATATAATCTTGTTCATTCGGTGTCATACTTCTTCCTCCCCCAATAATCGTTCCATTCCGGCGGATAGAGTCTGCCAATATTTTTTCATCTGCTCATAGATTTGGGTTCCATACTCTGTCCGCTGATAATACTTTCTCGGCTTTGCGCCGCCGGTTTCCCACTTGCTTTCCAAAAGCCCCTGACTCTCCAAACGGCGAAGCAGGGGGTAGAGCGTATTGGGATCAATGGCAACGCCTTTTTCTTCCAAGCTCTGTACCAGAGCATAGCCGTATTTCGGCTGATTCATCTGACTGAGTACGCTGATTGTCAGTGTCCCTCTGCGAAGTTCCAGAAGTAGTGTGGATAATAAATCTTTTTCTTCCCCCATTCGCGTCACCTCCTGGTGTCATTATACTGTATAGCACACAGTATTGTCAATATAAAAATAAAGTGCATTATACTAATTTTCCAATGCGAATCAAGAGTTAAAAAGGGTATTGAAAAACAGCGCAACATAGCGGAGAATGTAAGTGTGTGGCAAACAAAA
>CALXFT010000043.1 GCA_944387635.1 uncultured Oscillospiraceae bacterium
GGAGGCAGGACTCGAACCTGCGGCCTCCGGGTTATGAGCCCGACGAGCTTCCAACTGCTCTACTCCGCGATATTGACTTGCTCCCTTGAAGCTTGCTTATTATAGCACGACAGTACTTTGTTGTCAAGCCCCTTTTTTGGAAAAAGAAAAAATTTCCCCACGGGGGAGAGGAGGGGGTGCCCTCCTCTCATGGGGTGAGGGGTGCGCGGGACAGAAGCGTTTCGTAGATCTGCCGGCTCTCTTCCGCGTTCCGCCCGCTGAGGACCAGAATTTCGTCGCCCAGCGTTACAATGACGCAGCTTTCCGGAGCATAATAGGTGTAGCGGATGTAGCTGCCGAATTCCTGGTTCTCGAAGCGGCCCATCAGCAGACGCATGCTTCCATAGCCCCAGGTGCGGGTGCCGTCAATATTTCCTTCCCGATATTCCAAATCGTCGATGGCAGCATAAGGAACGGTCAGGTCGTCGTAATAGCTGGCTTCAATGGTAAAGCTCTCTGCGTCACAGCGGATCTGAATGGAGCCGGTGAACAGGATCACGGCGAGAAAGAGCACAAACAGCACGGTCAGAACCAGAGTAAGCGGGTGGAGGCTTATGGGGGCGGTCAGACCGGCCCTGAGCTTGCGGCGGTAGAATAGATAAGAGTACAGCGTGGATGCCACAGACAGGACCACCAAGACCACCACCAGAATGGATAAACACAACCGGTCCGGCAAAAGGGCGGCGGGCAGAAGGATCAGACCGCCGAAGAACCAGAGCCTGCCTCCAAACCGATGGGTGGCCACCCAGTTTTCGTCGTCCTGCAGGGTCCAAGGGACCCGGATGCCGATGGTCCGGTTGGGGCGGGACTTGGGCATGTAATTGCCCAGGAGCAGAAACATGATTCCGAAGCAGGCGGTCATCAGGCCGGGAACGGAGACGTCCCAGTCCAGGGCCAGGGCATAGGTTACCAGGGATACCATAATGGACAGCAGCGGCATGAGCCAAAGGACGGTGGCCATCAGTTTTGGATGCTGATCCCGGTTTCTGCGGTCCAGGGCGAACAGACCGATGCAAAGCCATTGGGTGGCCAGAAACAGCAGAGGCGTCAGGAAAATGGAGCCCAATGGTTCGCTCCAGCCATCGGCCTGTCCGGAGAGGTCGAAGTGGGTGGCCAGCTGCTCCGGGAACCGGTCAAGCAGCAGCAGCCCCAGGGGGATAGGCAGCAGAATGCACAAAGAGCTCAGAAGACCCTGTTTCCAATAGCGGCGGATCATAGGCTCTCCTCCCTAATACACAGGGCCGTTCCACTGCCGGCGCAGTCGGAACAGAAGCCACAGGCAGGCAAGGGCGAACAGAGCCAGAAGCAAATAGACCAGACCGTAACCGGCGTACTGAGACAGGGAAGGGAACAGCGTGGGGATTCCGGCAAAGGTATCCAGCAGGGTATGAAGCCCCAGACACAGCAGACAGCAGGGGAGGACGCGGCGGCGGTGAAGGCCATAGCACACCAGAACGCTGAAGGCGGCATGGCAGACCATGGTCAGCAGCCGCTCCACGCCGGCGGCCAGGAACAGCCAGGCAGGAGTCTGGAGGAGGGTGGTCTTCAGGGCTTCCAGCTGGGCTCCGGCGGCGCCGTCGGTGGGAAGATTTCCGCTATTGATCAGAAAGATGATCACCAGATTGTTTATGTAGGTAATGCCTACCAGCACAATGGACTCGCAGGCGCCGTGGCCCATACCGGTGGCAAGAGCCTTGGAGAAGGGGAGGGGTTCGCGCAGGGGTCTTCCGGCGGCGTACCGGCCGGAAAGCTCAAAGGCCGCGGCGGTGAAGGCCAGGAACAAAACAAAGAGAACGCTGTGATTCTGGGAAAAGTCCAGGAACCATTCTGAACCGTAGAAAAGCTGGAGCAAGGGCGTGCGGATCACCATCTGGGGGATGAAAAAGCCTACGGCCCCCAGAAGCCAGGCGCGGCCAAGCCGCTGGATGGGATATTTCCGGCACAAAAAGATCAGGGCGCCGATGGGCAGGACCATACTCAGAAAAAGGGTGCAAATGCAACAAAGGATTGTCCAATGGGAAATCATAATTCACTCTCTCCTTTCACATCGGAGATCCACCACAGAATCTCCTCCAGAACAGACGCGTTGAGCTCATAGAAGATGTACTTCCCCTCCCGGGTGTCCCGGATCAGGTCGGCTTCCTTCAAAACCGACAGGTGCCGGGATATGGCGGCGGCGGTGATGTCAAAATGGCTGGCGATCTCCCCGGCGGACCGCTTTTCTTCTTTCAGAAGTGTCAGAATCTCCCGCCGGGTCGGGTCGGACAGGGCCTTCAGGGTCTGCTGCAAACTCATGGACCGACCTCCTTCGGGATGTCATTTAACAATTAACTTAACTGTTAAATATATGATACCACAGAGGCTCTTTCCTGTCAAGGCCGGTGCGGTAAATTTGCGGAAAAGGAGGCGGGGGCAGGCCGGTTTTTATACTATTTCTTGTAATATGTGGTTTACTGAAAATCTTTCATCCAAATTGATTAAGGATTTAAAAAAGGAATCCGCATCAAAACCCAATTCTTATCCCGCCACGACAGCTTTCCCAGCACCGACGGCAGCGTGGAATATACCTGGAACATTGACGAAACCATTGAAGATCAGCCCATGCCAGTAGTGGAAGTAGTGCCTCGTTTTCTCACAGGAGAGGACGCAAAGAATCTCTGCACCATGCTCTTTGGGGATGCCGTCTTTTATGAGGCAAGCACGGATAATCAGCAGCGTTGGTCAAAGTCGTTGCTGCAGGAGAAGATCCGTTTCCTCTCTCAGTTTGCCTCGGAAGAAGAGCTGAGTAAATACTATACGGTTTACGGCGCTTATTCCATGCTCCAGGAGGATATTCAGCGCTACACCCTGCAAAGCGAGACTGCACCGGAGGAAGATCTTCGGACTGAAACCGACTGGACCTTGAAAAGTGAGACGTATTACAATGGGGGTGAAGGCCTGGGAGATCACAAAAACCAGAAGCTGAATGTTACCACCCGGGTAGGGGAGATCGACTACACGGCTAATTTGACGGTGAGGGATCAAAAAAGCTGGCAGATGAATATGTTCGATGTGCATACCGGAGACGGGGATAGTAACGTCATTGGAAGCTTGCAAGATGCCCTGCTGCGCAACACAGAGAGTCCCACTGCACAGCAGCTTGACTTAGTGGAGAAGAAGGCCCAAGATATTTTTGTACAAATGAAAGAACTGGGCCTTGGTACGTTTCAGGTAGCGGATGTGAGCATTCGTACCCCCCGGTATTCCCGCGAAACAGAAAAAACCAAATATGCCATTGTCGCCAAGGCGGTGCCTGTGATCGAGGGCATTTCTGGCCTGTTGGGGCATACCGGAACACTGAATCAGGTGGACGATCTGACCGCCGATATCTCCACCTCATATTCCCCAGTGTATCCCATGGCTTACACCGAAATTGTATTCAATGTCAAGGGAGAACTTCTCAGTTTTTATTTGGACGGCTTGACCAAGGTAAAGAACGTAAAAAATACGAATGTAGCTACCTTATCTTTTGAAGAACTATTTGCAAGAGCGGAAAGCCATCTTTCTCTGTATGATGCCCAGGGCTGGGATCTTATCAACGGGGACAATGCCGATATAGAGATTGAGATCAACCAAACATTCTATGGTCTTGGACGAATTGCCGCCTCGGAAAACGAGGAGAGCTATTATTACGTTCCCGCCATCTCCTTCCGGGGAACGATACGCAGCTACGACCGGACCACCGGCGAATTGCTCCGGGAAGAAACAGAGACCTTGGTCACCATCAACGCCATAGACGGTACGATCATCTGAAATATCCAACGTGCTTATCGACTTAACACAGCCTGCGGCCCTGCGGGCCGCCTTGGCTTCCCCCTTCCAGGGGAGCCAAGGAGCTGGGTGTAGTCCAAGCACTATGCATAAGGCTGACGCTTTCCGAAACGTTTTGCTGTGTTAAGCCGATAAGCATGAAAATTATTATTCGCCTACAGCCGCCCTTTTTATTAAAGAGAATCCGTATAAAAAACAGAACCCGGCTCAGCTTTGGACTGAGCCGGGTTTTCCGCGGTCATTCCCATTCCGAGAAACGGCTCAAGCCCTCCCGGCTTCCGGAGACGAAGAGAATGTCTCCGGACTGGAATACATATCCCGGGGAGACGGTTTCATGAATGGTATTCCCGTTTTCAATGGCAATGATGTTCACGCCGAACTTTCCGCGCAGGTTTGCCTCCTGGACGCTCTGGCCCAGAATGCGGCTCGGAGCCATGAGCTTGGATATGTTCAGCTTTTCACTGAGCTGGATGTAGTCGAGCATGCGGGAGGCCTCCAGACGGTGGGCCAAGCGCACGGCCATGTCCCGCTCGGGATAGACCACGCTGGCACCCAGCTTTTCCAGAATCTCGCCGTGCTCCGCGCTGGTGGCCTTGGCGATGACCTGGGGGACCCCCAGGCTGACCAGATTCAATGTGGTGAGGATGGAGGTGTCCAGATGCTCGCCGATGCAGACCACCGCCACGTCGCAGTTCTGAATGCCGGTCTCGGACAGGGAATTTTTATCCAAGCCCCGGACGACAAAGGCGTTGTCCGTATAATCCCGCATCTGCCGGACCTTTTCCTCGTCCTGATCCAGGACGATCAGTTCCGCGCCGGCTTCCGCCAGCTCCAGCCCCAGGGCCATGCCGAAGCGGCCCAGACCGATAATGCCGTAGGTGTTTTTTTCGATTTTCCTTCTCTGTAACATAGGGTTTTCTCCTTCTTCAGCCAATGGCGATGTTGCCTTCGGGATAGCGGACTCGCTCACCCTTGGTAAAATACCACAGGGAAGCGATGGTCAGAGGCCCGAGGCGGCCGGTGTACATAATCAGAATGGACAGGAGCTTGGAGCCTGTCGATAAGGTGGAGGTGATCCCGGTGGACAGTCCCACGGTTCCGAAGGCACTGGTGACTTCAAACAGGGCGTCCAAAAAAGGAACCTGGGGATCCATGAGGATCATAAAAAAGGTGCCGCAGATCACCACGCACAGGGCCAGCAGGGTGATGACCGCTGCTTTGCGGAACAGTTCGCCGGGAATGGCGTAGGAAAACGCCTTTTCCGAGCGGTTGGTGGCGGCGGACTGGACGGCTTTGATCAGGACGAAGAAGGTGGAGGTCTTGATGCCGCCGCCGGTGGATCCGGGGGACGCGCCGATGAACATCAGTACGATCAGCACCAGAAGACCGGCGTCGGTATAGGTTGCCATGTTGGTGGTGGAGAAGCCCGCGGTACGGGCGGACACGCTGTGGAAGAAGGCGCCCAGCCAGGTCTCGTTGGTTTCCGTGAGCTTGAGCAGCAGCGTTCCGGCCACGATCAGGGCCAGAGAGGTGGTGATGACCACTTTGGCGTGCATGGAATACTTTTTCCAGTTCCATTTGTATTGCCGCATCTCCTGAATGACCAGAAAACCAATGCCGCCGAAGATGATCAGCCCGGCGGTGACCAGATTCAGCAGAACATTGTCGTGGTAGGCGAACAGGTTCTCGTTGGCGTACAGCTGGCCGGAGTGCCCCAGGTTGTCAAAGCCGGAGTTGTTGAAGGCCGCCACGGCGTGGAACAGGCTGATGCCCAGAGCTTTCAGAGGCGGGTAGTCCTGGACAAAAACCAAGAAGTTGATGGCAGTGCCGATGAGCTCAATGGTCAGGGTGGTCAGCAGGACGCTTTTGACAAACCGGATGGCGCCCCGGCTGTTTTCCAGGTTGCTGGCCTCCTGAATGAGGTTGCGGCCCTTCAGGTTGATTTTGCGGCCCATGGCCAGGATCACAGCCGCGCCTACAGTGGTGACGCCCAGGCCGCCGATCTGGATCAGCAGGGCCACAAAGAACTGCCCCAACGGGGTGAAGGCCGTTCCCACGTCGATGGCGATGAGACCGGTGACGCAGACCGCGCTGGTGGCGGTGTACAGGGCGTCGATGTAATGGATGGATTGGCCCTGGCGGATGCTGCACGGAAGCATAAGCAGGCCGGAGCCAAGCAGGATCACCAGGGCAAAGCCCAGGGCGATGATCCGGCCGGGAGTCAGTTTCTTCAGTGATTTTAACATAAATGCGTCTCCTTTTTCTTCCGGCCCCCGGACGTGGTCCAAAGGCGGAAGCGGCAGTAGGGAGGGTGTTTTCCGGACCCGTTCCCGTCTGCCTGTGTTTTTTTACGGAGTGGGGCTGGCCAGACCCCCGGACAATAGAGTCATTATACTGCCATTTGAGTAAAGAAGGGATAAAGAGAAAGGGGTGGGTATTAAGACGATATAAAGACGCTGCGGAAGCGGCCGCGCGAGTTCCGCCGCCTGATCCGGGGTCCGATGGGCGTTCGGCTGTCCGCGGACAAACAATTTGCCCAAATTGGCACGCCAAGTTGGGCAAATTTGTTCAGAGGGGTTTGAGACTCCTGTTAAGCCGCCGCCTGGATATGAAATGGGCAGGAAGGATCATACGTCCTTGGACTTGGTGGCGATCTCCGTCAGGCACTTGCTCAGGAAGGCCTCGGGGGTCATGGCGCCCAGATCCTCGCCCTTGCGGGTACGGACGGAGACGGTGCCGTTTTCCACGTCCCGGTCGCCCACCACCAGCATATAGGGGATCTTCTGAAGCTGGGCTTCCCGGATCTTGTAGCCCAGCTTTTCACTGCGGCAGTCGGCCTCGGCGTGGATGTTCACCGCGTTCAGCTTCTCCACCAGGGTGTTGGCATAGGCGTGGGCCCGGTCGGTGATGGGCAGCACCTTTACCTGGGTGGGCATCATCCACAGAGGCAGGGCGCCGGCGTACTTTTCGATGAGGTAGGCCAGAGTCCGCTCATAGCAGCCCAGAGAAGTGCGGTGGATGATATAGGGGCGGCGCTTCTTGCCGTCCACATCGGTGTACTCCATGTCGAACTGCTCGGCCAGCAGCTGGTCCACCTGGATGGTGACAATGGTGTCCTCCTTGCCGAAGACGTTCTTGTACTGAATGTCCAGCTTGGGACCGTAGAAGGCGGCCTCGTCAATGCCGATGGTGTACTCCACGCCCAGGTCGTCCAGGATCTTGCCCATAATGGACTGAGCCTCATCCCACTGCTCCGGAGTGCCGATATACTTCTCTCCCGCCTTGGCAGGGTCCCACTGACTGAACCGGAAGGTGCAGTCTTCCAGCATTCCCACGGTGTCCAGGCAGTACTTTGCCAGTTCCAGACAGCCCCGGAACTCGTCCTCCAGCTGCTCGGGGCGGAGGATCAGGTGGCCTTCGGAAATGGTGAACTGGCGCACCCGGATCAACCCGTGCATTTCGCCGGAGTCTTCGTTGCGGAACAGGGTGGAGGTCTCGCCTAAGCGCATAGGCAGATCCCGGTAGGAACGGGCGCGGTTCAGGAACACCTGGTACTGGAAGGGGCAGGTCATAGGCCGGAGGGCAAAGCATTCCTTGCTCTCGTCCTTGGGGTCCCCCAGGACGAACATGCCGTCCAAATAGTGATCCCAGTGGCCGGAGATCTTATACAGGTCGGACTTGGCCATGAGGGGGGTCTTGGTCAGAAGATACCCGCGCTTCTGTTCCTCGTCCTCCACCCAGCGCTGCAGGGTCTGGATCACCCGCGCGCCCTTGGGCAGCAGGATGGGAAGGCCCTGGCCGATGACGTCTACGGTGGTAAAGAACTCCAGCTCCCGGCCCAGCTTGTTGTGGTCCCGCTTCAGAGCCTCTTCCTGCTGCTTCAGGTAGGCATCCAGCTCGTCCTTGCTGGGGAAGGCCACGCCGTAGATCCGCTGGAGCATCTTCCGGTTGGAGTCGCCGCGCCAGTAGGCGCCGCAGCACTGGGTCAGCTTGAAGCCGTTGTGCTTGACCCGGCCGGTGTGGTCCAGGTGAGGACCGGCGCACAGGTCGGTGAAGTCGCCCTGGGTATAGAAGGAGATGGCCTCATCTTCGGGCAGATCCTGGATCAACTCGGCCTTGTAGGGCTCGTTGTGCGCTTCCGCCCAGGCCAGGGCCTCGGTACGGGACTTCTCGGAGCGCTCAATGCGGACGCGCTCCTTGCAGATCTTCTTCATCTCCGCCTCGATCTGGGTCAGGTGGTCGGGGGTGAAGGAGAAGGGAGCGTCGAAGTCGTAGTACCAGCCGTTGTCAATGGCGGGACCGATAGCCAGCTGGACCTCCGGCCACAGCCGCTTCACGGCCTGGGCCATGATGTGGGAGCAGGTGTGCCAGTAGGTCTTCCGGTACTCGGGGTTTTCAAAGGTGTACAGGTTTTCTTCAGACATAATCAAAGCCTCCTTTTCTATTGGGGGCAGAATACAAAAATCCCACCCCTGAAAAAATCAGGGGTGGGATGCATGTCTACATTATATATACGTATACGCATTCCACGGTTCCACCCTGGTTACGGCCGAAGCCGTCACTCATTGACGCGGTAACGGGCGTACCCGGCAGGACATTTCCGCCGCTGCGGCTCGGAAGTGGTGCGTTCCAGGCAGGGGTACAGAGCCATTTCAGCGTGGAGGCTCCTCTCTGGGTATCTTACCGGGAAGGCGTGGCTTCGTCTTTGCTTTTACAGCAAGAATCTATCACATTTTTTTGAAAAAGTCAATCCCCGAAGCGGAAAAACCGGGCGTGCGGGGGAAATCCCATGGAAAACCAGGGGATAAGTTACCATAATCCGGCAAAACAGAAAGTTACAAAAGATTACATAATACGACTGCTTATGTAAACGCTGATTACAAAATGACACAATATATTGCAAAAAATGACGATTCGCGACCAATATCTTGCGTTGGAGTTAACATAAATTACCAACAAAAATATGCGAAAAAGTTGACGAAATAAGGAAAAAACAAAGAAAAGCTTGACTTTTTGAAATGTTTTGGTATAATAATTCCATCAAATCCCGACGAGAACAAAAAGTAACATACTGAAACAATTTTGGCGTTTTCGCCGGGGTTGCCACTGACAGGGGGGTATCCGTAATGACCAGAACAGGAAAGAAAAGACAACGCCGAATGATCCCGCGTCTGCGGCTGGCGGCGTTGCTTCTGGCGGCGATTTTAGGTGTGCTGCTGTTTTCCCAGACAGCCTTTGCCAGGACCTATGTGATCACCGACGGAGATCGGGTCGTTACTTACACCACCTTTGCCACCGATCCGGCCCAGGTCCTTGGACAGGCCGGGATGGAGCTTGGCGCCTATGATACCTACACCACAGAGGCTGTGGAAGGCGGCTCGGCCATTACCATCCGCCGGGCCCAGGAGATTACCATCAAATACCATGGCGAGGTCATGCAGACCACCAGCAGCGGCGAAACGGTAGGGGAGTTACTGTCCCGCCTGAATCTGGTTGTGTCGGGAGAGGACGTGGTCTCCCATGGTATGGACGATAGCACCTGCGATGACATGGTGCTGCTGGTTGACCGCATGGTAACGGTGCAGGAGACCTACACCGTTACCATGCCCCACCAGGTCAGCTACTGCAACGACGCTTCCCTTCCGGAGGGGACCCAAGAGGTCCTGGTGGAGGGTGTGGACGGCGAACTGCTGTGCACGGCGGAGGTGAGCTACCTCAACGGCGAGGAAGTCGGCCGCCAGGTGCTCAGCCAGAACGTGATCCGGGCCGCTGTGACCGAGATTGTCGGTCAGGGGACCGGTGAGACGTCAGAAGCGGAATCGGATATGCCGGTGATCGAAGATGGATACATCCGGCTGCCCACCGGGGAGGTGCTGACCTATACCGACACCGCCACCATCCGGGCAACGGCCTACACCCACACCGATGCGGGCTGCGACTTCATCACCGCCACCGGGACCACGGTCCACCGCGGGACCGTGGCTGTGGACCCCAGATACATTCCCTACGGCACCCGGATGTTCATCGTCTCCAACGACGGGGAATATGTCTACGGCATCTCCGTGGCGGAGGACTGCGGCGGAGACATCAAGGGAGACCGTATGGATCTGTATTTTCCCACCTACGACGAGTGCATCCAGTTCGGCAGACGGGTGTGCACAATATATTTTCTGGGCTGACCGGGGCCGCAAATCCGGCGTTGCATCACCGCCTTTCTTCTGGTATAATGACCGGAAGGAAGGCGGTTTTTTATGGTTAATGTTTGCGACGTACAGATTATGAAGCCTCTGCTCCAGGAGCACGGCTTCCACTTTTCCAAGGCCAAGGGCCAGAACTTTCTCATTGCGCCCTGGGTGCCCCGGTCCATTGCGGAGCAGTCCGGGGTGGACGGACAGACGGGGGTCCTGGAGATCGGCCCCGGCATCGGTCCTCTGACTCAGCAGCTGTGCCTGCGGGCGGGGAAGGTCTGCGCGGTGGAGGTGGACCGGAGGCTGGAACCCATTCTGAAGATCACCACGGGGGAATTCTCCAACCTGGAGATTCTGTGGGACGACGTGCTGAAGCTGGATCTGGCCCGACTGGTCCGGGAGAAATTTCAGGGACTGCGGCCCGTGGCCTGCGCCAATCTCCCTTATTACATCACCACCCCCATTCTGACGGCCCTGCTGGAAGCGGAGTGCTTTGACTGCGTCACGGTTATGGTGCAGAAGGAAGTGGCCCAGCGGATCGGGGCGGCGCCGGGCAGCGGCGACTATGGGGCTTTTTCCGTATTTTGCCAGTACTATGCCCAGCCGGAGATTCTGTTTGACGTGCCGGCCCACTGCTTTATGCCCCAGCCCAAGGTGACTTCCGCGGTGGCGGCCCTGCGGGTGCGCCGGGAACGGCCCTGGAAGATCGACGAGCCGGAGCTGTTTTTCCGGGTGGTCCGGGCCAGCTTTGCCATGCGGCGCAAAAAGTTGAGCAACGGTCTGGCCGCCGGATTCCCGGACCTGGGGAAGACCGGGGCGGAGGAGGTCATCGTCCGGGCGGGATTTGACCCCAATGTCCGGGGGGAAACCCTGGGGATCGGGGAGTTTGCCAGACTGGCCAATGAGATCGCCCGGCGCGGGAGGGGCGGCTGATGGGAACGAACAAGGTGGAATTTCTGCTGCTGGACCTGGACGACACGATTCTGGACTTTCGCCGGGCAGAGCGCGCCGCCATAGCCAAAACCCTCAGGCATTTCGGCATGGAGCCTGAGGAAGCTGTGCTGGAGCGGTATCATCAGGTGAACAAGGCCCATTGGGAAATGCTGGAGCGGGGGGAGCTGACCCGGGACCAGGTCCTGGTGAACCGGTTCGCCGTCCTGTTCCGGGAATTCGGTATGGAGGTGGACGCGGCGGCCTGCGCCAAAACCTATGAAGGGCATCTGTCCGTGGGCCACTGGTTTCTGCCCGGAGCCCGGGAAGCCCTGGAACGGCTTCAGGAAAAGTACCGGCTGTTTCTGGTGAGCAACGGCACGGCCTCGGTGCAGAAGGGGAGAATGACCAGCGCTGACCTGTACCGCTTTTTTGAGCAGGTATTCATTTCTCAGCAGATCGGATACAACAAGCCAGCCCGGGAGTTTTTTGACATCTGCTTTTCCAGGATTCCGGGCTTGGACCGTTCCCGGACGGTGATCGTGGGCGACAGTCTGACCTCGGACATTTTAGGAGGCATCCGCGCCGGGATTCGGACGGTGTGGGTCAATCCGGAGCATAAACCTTCCGGGACCATCCGTCCGGATCGTGAGATCGAAGGGCTCTGGCAGCTGGAAGCACTGCTGGATCAATGGCAATGCTAAGGAAGCTGTGAAGCAATCATCTGCGGCTGAGCTAAAATCTCCCGCTGTCAGATGCTGAGGATATCATCACAGACACTCTGAAAAGGAGGCTGCTATGGCGGAATATGAACTGGTGCACGAAATCAAGAACCTGTGCCGCAACAACCAAATGCGGGACATCTTCTTTGAGGAAGTGGAATGCGACGATCCGGAGGCCTGGCTTCGGCAGAAGCTGCGGGGAAAAAATCTGGAACTGACTGTGGAGACGGGGCCGGGCGGCGCCGTGACCATCCACGCGGTGGTGGACGGCATGATCGAGCGGTATGACTTTACGCCCTTCTGAAAAGTACCCGAAATTTAACAGAAAATTTTTGTAAAATTCCACGAATTGTGGGTTGAATTTCCATGTGACCTGTGATACGATATCGTTGTATCGATATGGGCGTGGTGCGCCCGTTTTCGGTCGTTAATTCTGTAACCACATTATGAAAACATTTTGGTAGGAGGTAAATAGCATGTCCGTTATGGATATTCTGGACAAGCGCGCCGCGTTTTCGTTTGAGGTTTTCCCCCCAAAAACGGATGCCGGCATGGAGAAACTCTGCGGTGAGGGCGGTGTTCTGGAGCAGCTGTACACGCTGCATCCCGACTATATTTCCTGCACCTACGGCGCCGGCGGCACCAACGTAGGTAAGAACCTGGAGGTTCTGGACAAGATCCAGAAGGATGGCAAGACCATTGGCGTTACCCATTTCACCTGCATCGGCAATACCAAGGAAGGCATTAAGGAGCAGCTGCAGACCTATCTGGACCACGGCATCAACCACATGCTGGCCCTGCGCGGCGACCTGCCCCACGGCTGGACCGGCACCGGCGGCGACCTGCACTACGCCACCGAGCTGGTGAAGTTCGTCCGTCAGGAGTTCGGCGACAAGTTCACCATCGCCGTGGCCGGCTCTCCCGAGGGCCACATCGCCTGCCGCAGCCTGGACGCTGACATCGCGTTCCTGAAGCAGAAGCAGGACAACGGCGCCGACTACATCATGACGCAGCTGTGCTGGGATATGGACCAGTTCCGCTACTGGCTGGACGCCATCCGGGCTGCCGGCATCTGGATGCCCGTGGATGTGGGTATCATGCCCATCCTGGACCAGGCTGCCACCATCAACATGGCTCTGAGCCGTAATGGCTGTGTCATGCCCCGGGCCTTGTGCGAGATCATCTCCAAGAACTGGATCTTCCCCAACCCCTTCGTGAAGGACCCCTTCGACTCCGAGGTCGAAGCCAAGAAGGCCTCCTTCAAGGCTGCCGGCATCGAGTATACCATCAACCAGATCGACGAGTACCGCGCCTGCGGCATCAACGGCATCCACCTGTACGCACTGAACAAGTACGACGACGTGGCCTATATCGCCAAGGAAGCCGGTCTTCTGGACCTGATCTGATTCGAACCATTGCCTTAGCGTAATCAAAGGAGAACCGAAACTATGGCAACACCCCATACCATTGCCGTTGCCGGAAAAGGCGGCGTGGGAAAAACCACCACCTGCGGCATGATCATTGACTATCTGTGCAAGAAGCGCCAGGGGCCTGTCCTGGTGGTGGACGCCGACGCCAATTCCAACCTCAATGAGGTGCTGGGGGTGGAGGTAGAAACTTCTCTGGGCCAGATCCGCGAGGAGATGGCTCAGGCGGAATTAAAAGGGACCATTCCCCGGGGCATGACCAAAGCGGACTACGCCGAGTTCAAGTTCAATTCCGCCCTCATTGAAGACGACGACTTTGACATGCTGGTCATGGGCCGCACCCAGGGCAAGGGCTGCTACTGCTATGTCAACGGCGTGCTGCAGTCCCAGGTGGCCAAGTATGCCAAGAACTACGCCTATGTGGTCATGGATAACGAGGCGGGACTGGAGCACATTGCCCGGGGCACCCTGCCTCATGTGGACACCATGCTGCTGATCTCCGACTCCTCCCGCCGGGGAATCCAGGCTGTGGCCCGGATCGCCGAAATGATCGGGCAGATGGAGCTCAATCCCGGCCAGATGGGCCTGATCGTCAACCGGGCGCCCGACGGCCGACTGGACCAGGGAATTCTGGAGGAAATCGACAAGCACGGACTGAAGCTGCTGGGGGTCCTGCCCCACGACGAGGCGGTCTACCGCTGCGACTGTGCCGGAGAGCCCTCCGCCAAGCTGCCCCAGTCTGACCCCATGAAGGCCGCTCTGAGTAAGATTCTGGCGGACATCGGCCTGTAACACCGGCGGCGCCTGCCGCGGCATTCTTTCATCCATAATAAATTTATAAATATCATCAAGGGGGATAATCATTATGGCTTTCACTCCCAAAACGGCTCCCTTCCGCGGCAAGATCAATGCCGTGACCCTGGGCACCGGTGACAAGGCAATCGTCATCGGCGGCCAGAATGTGATGCCGTTTTACACCTTCGACGCGCCCATCGAGCACGCGCCCAAGATCGGTGTTGAGATCTCCGATCTGGCCAAGGAATGGGACGCGCCCGCGCTGAACGAATTTTATGCCGGATGCGCCACCATGGCCGACTACGCCAAGAAGGCCGAGACCATGCCCGGCGCGGATTTCCTGTGCCTGCACTTTGAGTCTGCCGATCCCAACGGCGCCAACCGCTCCGTTGCCGACTGCGTGGCCGACGCCAAGGCTGTGGCCGAGGCTGTGACCATGCCCATCGTCATCATGGGCTGCAAGAACATTGAGAAGGACGGCGAGCTGTTCTCCAAGATCTCCGAGGCCCTGCAGGGCAGAAACATCCTGGTCATGTCCGCCAGAAGCGAAGACTACAAGACCGTGGGCGCTTCCGTGGCCCTGGCTTACGGCCAGAAGGTGGGCGCTGAGACTGCCGACGATATCAACCTGGCCAAGCAGCTGAACATCATGCTCAAGGGCCTGTCCATCAACCCTGAGAACATCGTCATGAACATCGGCACCGCCGCCGTGGGCTACGGCTATGAGTATGTGGCCTCCACCCTGGACCGTGTCCGTCTGGCCGCTCTGGAGCAGGCCGACGCCGATCTGCAGATGCCCATTATCGCCCCTGTGTCCACCGACACCTGGAGCGTGAAGGAATCCTCCGCCACCGAAGAAGATGAGCCCGCCTGGGGCTGCCGGGAAGAGCGCGCCATTGAGATGGAAGTCTCCACTGCCGCTGCCAACCTGACCGGCGGCGCCGACGCCGTGATCATGCGTCACCCTGCCGCTGTGGCTGCCATCAAGAAGTTCATCGAAGAACTGATCTGAAGAAAGGAGGATACATACAATGGCTTTAAAAGGTCTTGATATTTTCAAGCTGTCTCCCAAGAAGAACTGTAAGGAGTGCGGCAGCCCCACCTGCATGGCGTTCTGCATGAAGGTGGCCCAGGGCGCCGTGTCCATTGACAAGTGCCCCTACTTCTCCGAGGAGGCCAAGGCAATGCTCAACGAGCAGACCGCGCCTCCCATGAAGACCATCACCGTAGGCGAGCACAAGCTGGGCGGTGAGACCGTTCTGTACCGTCACGAGAAGACCCTGGTGAACAAGAACCTGTTCGCCGTGGCCGTGAGCACCGCCATGACTGCCGAGGAGGCCGACAAGAAGCTGGCCGACCTGCAGAAGGTGGACTACGAGCGCATCGGCGAGCGTATGTATGTAGAGCTCGTGTCCGTGGCCAACACCCAGGCCGACCCCGCCGTCTACGCTGAGCTGGTCAAGAAGGCCGCCGCCACGGGCCGCGACCTGATCCTGGAGTGCTGGGATGTGGAGTGCGCCAAGGCCGCTCTGGCCGTTGCCGGCAAGAACGTGATCCTGAACGGCGCCACCGCCGAAAACTGGGAGGCTATGAACGCCGTCGCCAAGGAGGCCGGTGTGGTCCTGGGCGTGTACGCCGGGAACCTCTCCGACCTGTACGACACCGTTAAGAAGCTGGAAGGCGCCGGCAACAAGAACCTGGTGCTGGACGTCACCGGAAAGAACGCCAAGGAGACCCTGGCCAACGCCGTGCTGGTCCGCCGCACCGCGCTGAAGGGCGGCGACCGTTCCTTCGGCTATCCCTCCATTGTGAACCTGGCTCGGATCGCCGCCGGAGATGACCGGTTGCAGACCGCCTACGCCTCCATGTTCGTGGAGAAGTACGGCTCCATCATCGTCATGGAGAACATGACCTATGCTCAGGCTCTGCCTCTGTACGGCCTGCGTCAGAACATCTTCACCGATCCTCAGAAGCCGATGAAGGTCGAGTCCAAGATCTACCCCCTGAACGGCGCCGACGAGAACAGCCCCTGCGCCCTGACCGTGGACTTCGCCCTGACCTACTTCCTGGTCTCCGGCGAACTGGAGCGTTCCAATCAGCCCGTGAACCTGATCATCACCGACGCCTCCGGCATGTCCGTTCTGACTGCCTGGGCTGCCGGTAAGTTCTCCTCCTCCACGGTTAAGAAGACCTTCCAGGAGCTGGACATTGAGAATAAGATCAAGAACCGCACGCTGATCATCCCCGGCAAGGTCGCCGTTATGAAGGGCGAGATCCAGGAGAAGCTGCCCGGCTGGAACGTGGTCGTCGGCCCCCTGGAGGCCGTTCAGCTGCCCAAGTATATGAAGGACAAGGAGTATGAAGGCGCCGCCAAGGCCGCCGCTGCCGAGGCCGCTGCCAGAGCCGCTTCCGCTCCCGCTGAGGAGGTTAAGGAGCTGACCTTCGACGAACTGCTGGCCACCAAGGTGCCTGCCATCGAAGTGGTGGATATGGGCGTGAAGTACAAGGGCCACAACCCCGAGTCCAAGACCTTCGTCACCATCGGCGAGCGGATCCACTGCATCTCTCCCGTTATCCGCAAGGCCATGGACGAGCGGGATCCCGCTCCCATCCTGAAGCGTGCCGCCGAGCAGATTGCCGCCGGCGCCACCTACCTGGATGTGAACATCGGACCTGCCGAGAAGGACGGACCCGAGCGCATGATGTGGGCGGTCAAGCTCCTGCAGGAGAACTTCAACAACGTGCCTCTGGCTCTGGACACCGCCAACAAGAAGGCCATTGAGGCCGGTATCAAGGTCTACAACCGGACCAACGGCAAGCCCATCGTCAACTCCGCCGACGCCGGTTCCCGTATCGAGTACATTGACCTGGCCGCTGCCAACGACGCCATCTGCATCGCCCTGTGCTCTGCCGACGGCATTGCCAAGGACAACGACGAGCGTATGAAGCACTGCCACAACATGCTCGAGCGCGGCCTGTCCCTGGGCATGACCTCCGACGACCTGTGGTTCGACCCCCTGTTCCTGGTGGTCAAGGGCATGCAGGATAAGCAGATGGACGTGCTGAGCGCCATTAAGCTCTTCGCCGACGAGGGCCTGAAGTCCACCGGCGGCCTGTCCAACAACTCCAACGGCGCGCCCAAGAACGTCCGGCCCATCATGGATTCGGCTCTGGTTGCCATGGCTATGATGCAGGGTCTGACCTCCGCCATCGTCAACCCCTGTGACCTGCGCCTCATGGAGACCATCAAGTCCTGCGACATCTTCAAGAACCACGTTCTGTACTCCGACTCCTACCTGGAGCTGTAAGATCTATAATTGTATCCTGACGCCCGGTCAGGGCGTCAGGTATCCCGCTGTGCTGGCCGGGAGGGACTCTCCCTCCCGGCCACTGTCCATATACGTTGTCCCAAGGAGAGAAACGAACATGAACCCCTGGCAGTATTGTCTGCTGATCCTGCCCCTGGGCGTGGCCGTTGCCCTGGCCCGTTCGGCTTTGAAAAAGCGGCGGATGCGCAGGGAGCGGGACTTCACCCGCAGGCTGGAGACCCTGCTGCGGCCCCGGGAGACGGTGAAGGTGATCTGCCCCAGCCCGTCGGGGCATTGGGTGCTGACCTCCGCCCGGCTGCTTCTGGAGTCCGGCGAAGGCTTTACCGCCATCCCTTTCGGGAAGATCAAAAGTCTGAAAGGCCAGGATAAAGCCGGAAAAACCACCACTTCCCCGACCAAAATGGTCAGTCTGACTGTAAAAGCCCAGGCCGACCATACGCTCCGCAGCAGCGCCCCGGAATTCGTCCTGCTGGCAAAGCTGCTCAGAGATCGGGTCCAAAAGCAGAAGAAACCGGCGAAAAAGTCCCCGCCGGAGAAGAAGCGGAGTATCTGAGACCGAGAACCGCCGGCGGTAGCATGCGCCGCCGTTTTACACGGACCTTCCCTGAACCCGTTGGAAGGCCGGATATAGGAACCGGGAGACCCCGGCTGTGAGACTTCGTACAACCGAAATAACGGACAGCATTTTTTAAGGAGGAACGAAACATGAGCGTATTAACCGAACTGATTTATGGCGGCTCCAATGCCGTCGCTGGCTTGACCGAAAACGCGGTCAAGGACGCCATTGCCAAGTATGGTTCCGATAAGGAGATCGCGTTTCCGGACACCGCGTACTTTTTCCCCACCATTTACGCGGCCACCGGTGTCAAGGTCAAGACCCTGGGCGATCTGCCTGCCTGTGTGGGCGTGCTGAAGAGCCTGATTACCAACCAGCCTGAGCTGGGTCAGGCCCTGAACGCGGGTTTGGCCACCGCCGTAGGCGCGGAGATTCTGGAAGGATTGAAGTATGTGGACGGCGCGGAGCCCTATGCCAATGAGACCGGCATCGGCTTTGTGCCCGACCCCATCATCCGCTCCCTGGGCGTGCCCCTGGTCACCGGCGACATCCCCGGCGTGGCCGTGGTCCTGGGCAAGGCGGAGAATGGGGAGGACGTGGTCAGCGTTGTCAAGGACTACCAGTCCAAGGGCCTGCTGACCTTCCTGGTAGGCGATGTGATCGAGCAGGTGGCGGCCGGCGGCGTGAAGATGGGCCTGGAGTTCCGTGTGATCCCCCTGGGCCATGACGTGACCTCCGTGATCCACGTGGTCACCGTCGCCATCCGCGCCGCTCTGATCTTCGGCAACATCCAGCCCGGCAATCTGGCAGGGCTGCTGGATTACACCAAGAACCGGGTCCCGGCCTTCGTCAACACCTTCGGCGCCATTGACGCCGTGGTGGTCTCCGCCGGAGCCGGCGCCATTGCCCTGGGCTTCCCGGTGGTGGTGGACATTGATCTGGGGGCAAACCAGGTCCCCGGCGCGCTGGAGTCCGTCTGCGACCACGCCGAGACGGTCAAGAAGTCCCTGGAGCTTCGCGGCATCAAGATCAAGGTCAAGGAGCTGCCCATCCCCGTGGCCTTTGCCGCCGCCTTCGAAGGCGAGATCATCCGCAAGGCGGATATGCACAACGAGTTCTACTCCGGCAAGAACCCCACGGCGGAGCTGGTGGCCATGCGGGAGCTGTCTGAGGTGGAGGATCACAAGATTATCATCGTGGGACCGGACCTGGCCGATGCCAAGGATCTGGCCCTGGGCACCTATGTGGAGGTGGCCGGCAAGAAGATGCAGCCGGACTTTGAGTCCGTCATCGAGAGGAAGTTCCACACCTGGTTCAACTACATGGAGGGCGTCATGCACACCGGTCAGTGCAACCAGGTCCGGGTCCGTGTCTCCAATGCCGCCTTTGAGGCCGGCCTGTCGGTGAAGGACTTTGCGGAAGTGCTGTATGTGATGATTATGGACGAGTTCGACGCGGTGGTGGATAAGTGCCAGATCACCATCATCACCGATCCTGACCAGGCTGCCGTCTTCCGGGATGAGATTGCCGTGCCTAAGTACAATGCCCGGGACGACCGTCTGGCCTCCATGACCGACGAGGCCGTGGACCGCTACTACACCTGCATCCTCTGCCAGTCCTTTGCCCCGGCCCACTGCTGCGTGGTCACGCCCGAGCGTCTGGGCCTGTGCGGCGCGGTCAGCTGGCTGGACGCCAAGGCCACCTATGAGCTGAACCAGAATGGCCCCTGCCAGCCCATCGAGAAGGAAGTCTGCACCGATGAGCGGACCGGCCGGTTCGATTCCGTGGATCAGGCCATCCGGGAAGCCACCCACGGCGCGGTGGAGTCCGTCACCCTGTACTCCATTCTGGAAGATCCCATGACCTCCTGCGGCTGCTTCGAGTGCATCTGCGGCATTGAGCCCATGTCCAACGGCTTTATCGTAGTCAACCGGGAGTTCAAGGGCATGACCCCCGCGGGCATGACCTTCGGCGAGCTGGCCTCCTGCACCGGCGGCGGTGTCCAGACCCCCGGCTATATGGGCCACGGCCGTCACTTCATCTCCTCCAAGAAGTTCATCGCCGCCGAGGGCGGCATTGAGCGGATCGTCTGGATGCCCAAGGAGCTGAAGGACGATGTGGCCGAGAACCTGAACAAGACCGCCAAGGAGCTCTACGGCATTGACAACTTCACCGACTACATTGCCGACGAGACCATCACCACCGACTGCGAAGAGCTGCTGAACTGGCTGACCGAGAAGGACCATCCCGTTCTGAAGATGGAGCCTCTGATGTAACCACCCACTGCGGCGCGGCGGATTTGCCGCCGCGCCGTGTTCTGCCATTGTCCGATATCATGAAAGGATCTTCCACAATGAAAGTTACCTTCCAAATCGAAGGGGGCAACCCCGTAACCATCGAATGCAACGCCGGTGATAACCTTCTGGAACTGGCCCGTCGGTCCAACGTGGCCATCGACGCGCCCTGTTCCGGCAACGGCTCCTGCGGCAAGTGCCGGGTCCGGCTCCTGGAAGGGGAGCTGGAATCCCTGCCCAGCCGCCACATCACCGACGAGGAATACGCGGCGGGCTGGCGCCTGGCCTGCTGCAGCAAAGTACGCTCGGACTGCGCGGTCTTTGTGCCGGACATCGCAAGCGCCTACCAGTCCCGGATGAAGACCGCGGACTTGAGCAGTCCTCAGGAACTGGCGATCTTTGAAGACTGTCAGGACCACTTAAGAGAAAGCGGCATCCACTTTGTCAACCGATTCCGGGCAGTGACGGTGAGTATGACGCCGCCCTCCCTGGACGACACCATGCCCGACAGTGAACGCCTGAGCCGGGCGCTGGAGGAGGCTCTGGGAGTGGAGCGGGTGGAGATTCCCTTCTGCGTCATGGTGAAGCTGGCCCACGTTCTGCGCCAGCACGACTTTGTCGTGTGTGTCAAGGGCGAGCTGCGCAGTGGGGTGTTCCACTGCATGGAGATCCGCGGCCCGGAGGACAGGACTATGGCCGGCTGCGCCATCGACATCGGCACCACCACGGTCACCATGGTGCTCACGGACCTGACCAGCGGCAAGCTCCTGGCCAAGGGCTCCTGCGGCAACGGTCAGATCCGCTACGGCGCGGATGTGATCAACCGCATCATCGAGCAGGGACGTCCAGGGGGCAGGAAGAAGCTCCAGGACGCCATTATCAAGGAGACTTTGACTCCCATTCTGGTCAATCTGTGCAGACATGCCGGAATCCATGCCGGAGACATTCTGCGTCTGAGCGTGGGTGCCAACACCACCATGAACCACCTGTTTGTGGGGGTGGACGCCGCCAGCGTCCGCATGGAGCCCTACATTCCCAGCTTCTTCCACTGGGACGGCCTGCTGGCCGGGGACCTGAAGCTGCCGGCCAATCCTCTGGCCCGTATCCTCATCGCCCCCAACATCGGCTCCTACGTAGGAGGCGACATCACCGCCGGCACCCTTGCCTCGGGAATCTGGGACAAGGACGAGATGAGCCTGTTCATCGACCTGGGCACCAACGGCGAAATCGTCTTTGGCAACCGGGACTTCCTCATGTCCTGCGCCTGCTCCGCCGGCCCTGCCTTTGAAGGCGGCGACATCTCCTGCGGCATGCGGGCCACTGACGGGGCCGTGGAGGCCTGTGTCATCGACAAGCAGACCATGGAGCCCACGCTTACGGTCATCGGGGACCCGGACCAGCGGGTTGTGGGCATCTGCGGGTCCGGCATCATTGACATGATCTCGGAGCTGTTCCGCTGCGGCATTATCAATGCCAAGGGCCTGTTTGTCCGGGAGGGCAAACGGATTCTGCGGGATGAGCACGGCATGGGCCGCTATGTGGTGGCCTGGGCCCAGGAGTCCGAAACCGGCCGGGAGGTCTCTCTGAACGAGGTGGACATCGACAACTTCATCCGGGCCAAGGGCGCCATTTTCTCCGCCATTGACACCCTGCTCCACGCCGTGGATATGACCGTGGACATGATCGACAAGGTCTATGTGGCCGGAGGCATCGGCAGCGGCATCAATATGGAAAACGCCGTGAACATCGGTATGTTCCCCGATGTGGAGCCGGCCAAGTTCCACTACATCGGCAACTCCTCCCTTACCGGGGCCTATGCCATGGTGGTCAGCGACGATGCCGCGGCCAAGACCGCGGAAGTGGCCGCCAACATGACCTATCTGGAGCTGAGTACTTACCCCGGCTATATGGATTCCTTTGTAGCCGCCTGCTTCCTGCCCCACACCGACGCCCGGCTGTTCCCCCACAGCCGGCAGGAGTAAATAAGGAGAAATAATCATGATCGTTGAAAATCTGCACCACATTGCCATCATCGTCTCGGACTACGAAAGATCCAAGAATTTCTATGTCAACAAGCTGGGATTCCAGATCATCCGGGAGGAGCGCCGGGAGGTTCAGCGGGATATCAAGCTGGAGGTCCAGCTGGGCAACTGCTTCCTGGAGATCTTTGGCAAGGAAGATCCGGCCCCCAACCCCGGTAAGCCCTACCCCTGCGGCGTTTGGCACCTGTGCTTCCACGCCCCGGACCTGGACAAGACCATTGCCCAGCTGAACGCCATGGGGATCGAGACGGACCCTGTTATGGTCAACGCCTCCAACGGCAAGCGGATCGCCTTCTTCTATGATCCCGACGGCCTGCCCCTGGAGCTGCACGAGTAAGAGGTGGGTATGGTCGTAGAGAATCACAAGGAAGAGGTTCCCTTTTCCCACTATGTCCGGAAGTTTGCCGCCATGGAGCCTGCCGATGCGGCTGCCCGGCTGGGGGACGTCCGGTGGGACGGAAGTGAATTTACCCTGACCCTTCTTGGCAGGACCTATGGCATCGCCCACCCGGACTATGCCATTCGCGCCCTGGATGGGGGAGCACTGCCGGCCCTGCCGGTGCAGACCTTCCTGCTGCGCTATCTGCTGGAGAGCCGGGACGCGGCCTGGACCGGCCAGTGGAAGACCTTCCGGGAGATGCCCTGGGGGGAGATGTACATCAAGCCCTACACCGGCCGGGTTCTGACCCGGGCGGCCTTCACCTTCGGCACCCGGGTGGAAGCCTTCCGCAAGGCTTGTGAGAAGATGGGTGCCGTGGAACTGCACCACGGAGACGCCGGGTTCCAGTTTGACTTCATCGGCGGCTGCCGGATGCAGATTCTGGTCTGGGAGGGAGACGAGGAGTCCCCGCCCAATGCCCAGGTTTTGTACTCGGACAACTTTGCCCAGAGCTTCGCCGCCGAAGACCGGGTGGTGGCGGGG
>CALXFT010000044.1 GCA_944387635.1 uncultured Oscillospiraceae bacterium
CGGGATTGAGCTGTATTTCAATCCACGCTCCCCGTGGGGGGAGCGACAGTTTAGGGCCAGCAGTGTGGCCTTCCAGCGGACATTTCAATCCACGCTCCCCGTGGGGGGAGCGACGATCTGCGGGCAGTCGTGCGGAGGAGTGCTATCTATTTCAATCCACGCTCCCCGTGGGGGGAGCGACCTTTTCTCCCGCGATTCTTCACAGGCTAACGAGATTTCAATCCACGCTCCCCGTGGGGGGAGCGACGCGGGCGGGTGGACGATCTGGCTATGCGGCTGGCGATTTCAATCCACGCTCCCCGTGGGGGGAGCGACAACCTATTTTGGATGGACGCTAAAGGATGTACCATTTCAATCCACGCTCCCCGTGGGGGGAGCGACTTGACTTTTCTCCCGCGATTCTTCACAGGCTAACGAGATTTCAATCCACGCTCCCCGTGGGGGGAGCGACATCATCGACCGGGACTACACCGGACGGGAATACGATTTCAATCCACGCTCCCCGTGGGGGGAGCGACCAGGACAGGGACAACTGAATGGGATGTATTTCACATTTCAATCCACGCTCCCCGTGGGGGGAGCGACTGCGGTGCAAAGATGGAAGGTGGCTCCGATGGCTATTTCAATCCACGCTCCCCGTGGGGGGAGCGACCCGGCTTGACCACCTGACCGATGAGCAGCGGAGAATTTCAATCCACGCTCCCCGTGGGGGGAGCGACTTGATCGTATCGGTGCTGTACAGCAAAAGCAACAGATTTCAATCCACGCTCCCCGTGGGGGGAGCGACGATCCAAACGTTCAGCACACTATCGACACTTGGCATTTCAATCCACGCTCCCCGTGGGGGGAGCGACAGCAAAGATGCATGAAATTATTTCCACATCTTTATTGGTTTTTCACAAAATTTTTTATATTACGTTGTATAACTGCGGATTCTGCGGCTTTCCGGTAACGGTCAGTCCCGATCCGCCCCCGAAAAACCGGTGCGAAGCTTCCCAAAAAACGTGTGCACTTTTCCTTCGCACTTACAAAATCAGCGTTCCCTCCGGCTGATAAGTCTGCTTCACGCCGAAATGCTCGATTTTATTTTCATAGCGGTTGCCCAGATAGTAAAACCGCAGGCTGTCCTTCTCCTTGTCCATGATTGCGCAGAGGGCCGCCTGTAGTTTCCGGCACTGGGCAGCGTCCAGCAGACATTCAAATACGGAGTTCTGCACCCGCTGGCCGTAATTGACGCACTCCTTCGCAATCCGGCGCAGCCGCTTCCGTCCTGCCGCGTCTTCCGTGTTAACGTCATAGGTAATCAGTACCAGCATGTTCTCACTTCCATAAAAAGGGCGGATATCCGTCCAGATCTCCCCGCAGGTACCGGGCCAGAAGCAGCGCCTGCACATAGGGAACCATCCCCCAAGACAGCTTCTCTCCCAGATACGGGTGGGTCAGCACTTCTTTTTTCTTTTCCTGCCAGGCCTTCAGGAAAGCCCTTCTGCCATCGTCGGTGAGCAAAACAGCGCCGCTGTCCTGGACCTGAAAGTCCTCCGGACGGATCATCCGGTTGTTGATCAGGGTCAGAACAAACCGATCCGCCATACAGGGCCGCAGTTCCTCCATCAGATCCAAAGCCAAGGACGTCCTGCCCGGCCGATCCCGGTGGAGAAACCCTACATAGGCATCCAGCCCCACACTTTCCAGCGCCGAGGCACAGTCATGCGCCAGCAGGGTGTAGGCGAAGGACAGCATGGCATTCACCCGATCCAGCGGCGGCCGCCGGTTCCTGCCCCGGAAGAAAAAGTCCTCCTTGCGGCTGAGGATCATTTCGTCCAATGCCCCGAAGTAAGCCCCGGCGCCAACGCCCTCCACCCCACGCAGGGTATCCAGCTCCGTAATCTCCGTGACCGGCGTGAGCAGCGACTGCAGCTCCCGGCTGGCGTCGCTGAGAAGCCCGGCATCGACCCGCATCCCGTGATCCCGTTTGGTGCGTTCCAAACTCCAACGGCAGTTGTGGAGCTTTCCGAACACCATATTCCGAGCAACGCGGCAGCTTCCGGCCTCGTCATCGGCCACCCGGTACTGTTCCCGGCGCAAAAGCACATTTCCCGCGTTTTCCCCGCAAACCCGGGCCAGAAACCGGCCTCTGGGGGTGCAGAAGGCCAGCCCCACATCCCTCTGGGCGCAGGCCCCCATCAGCGCCGGAGACGCTCCGGCATAGGAAAAGCTGACAATATTCTGCAGCATGTGCAGCGGATACCGGGCTACAACCTGCTTATCCCGATTGGCAAGCACATTCTCCCCTTCCAGAGACAGATAAATGTCCTCCGAAGTGATAAACAGGGTATTGAGCAGCTTCTTCATGGCGCATCCTCCACAGCGTTTTTCAGGTAGGCGGATACCGGGCGGTTTTTCATCAGCTTCGGCAGGCACAGCTCCTTCAGGGAACAGGCATTGCAGGACTTGGTGGGTTTGACCTTCGGAGTATATCCCCGTCGGTACAGCTCATGCATCTGCCGCAGACTGTCTTCCACCTGCCCCCGAAGCTCCGGGGAAAAGGCCACCGAGATCCTGCGGCGGATCTGGCCGTAATACAGGGCTCCTTCCGGAATCGGGCAGCAGAGCATCTCCTCCAGGCACATGGCCTGGGCGCACAGCTGCAGGGCGTCCCCGGTATCTTCCCGGGGCTCCCCACGCTTATACTCCACCGGATAAGGCTGCCAAAGGCCCTCCTTCCCCCGCATGGGGATTCCCCGGCTTCCCCGGTGGTATTCCAGCACATCGCACTGCCCGGACACCCCCAAGGTCGGGGAGAACACGCTGACGCCACGGGTGATGATCCGATCTCCCCGGCTTTCCCGAAAATCCGCGTCGTGGGCGTTTTCATGCATCAGCGCGCCGTCCATAGTACGGTAATTCTCCGCCCATTGCTGCTCAATGTGGATCAGGGCCCACTGGCGGCGGCAAAACCGGAAGTGCTGAAGGCCCGATAATTGGAGAAAGTCCTCCTCCTTAAACGTCACCCCATGCGGCTGCAGGTAACGCCTTCCGGCAGAGCCGCCTCATCTACCGTCACGGTATAGTCTCGGAAAGACCGGGCGGAGGCGGCATCCTCCGGATCTTTGCGTGAGACCTTTACCGCGTCAAACAGTTTCCAGGCCGGTGCGTTGCCCAGCTCACTGTCATGCTTGAAAACGATCAGCTCCCGCACTGCCATATTGCCCCGGGCCGCCGAACGGTCGTGTTCGAACATATTCAAAATGGCTTCCCACAGCAGTTGAAGATCCTCTTCTGTGAAGCCGGTAGTTTTTCGTGCCAGATTGGCGGAAACGTACCCTTCGCAGCGGTACAGACCGTAGGGAACGATGAACTTGCGCCCCATTTCCGTTCCTTTCTTCTCCGCATCCGCTTCGGTGGTGATGGCCACCCGGGTGATGGTGATCTCCTGAGGCACCACCGGCTCCACGCTCCGGGCAAAGCCCAGCTGTACCGGGCCGCGAACCTGGCCGCAGTTCAGGGCGCCCTTGACCATGGTGGTCATCACCGCGCCAAAGGTTCGGATGTCGTAGAAATTCCCGCACATGAAATCCCGCACCAGACTGTCGACGTCCGTACCGGCTTCCTTTTTGGCTTTGATTTTCTTTTTCAGCTCCTCCGGCTTTTGGGCGGCGGCATTTTCAATGCCTGCATGGAGGAATCCTTCGTTGTCGCTGCGGTTCAGAGGAACGCCTTCCTTGACGTAGATCCGCCAGCCCGGAGCGTCTTCCTTGACCGTCTCCACGTAGTTGCGGATCTTCCGCTTCAGGCACACATCGGTGACCAGCCCCAGGCCGGTCTCCGGGTCCACCCGGGGCAGGTTGCCCGCGTCCGGATCTCCGTTGGGATTTCCGTTTTCCACATCGAACAGGATCACAAATTCATAGCGGTTCTTGATGATTTCACTCATTTTCATTGTCCTCCTTTTTCTGATAGCGGCTTTGCGTCTGATGGTAGTAGCCCAACTGGAAGGAACCCTGCTGGGGCAAATTCAGCCGGGCGGGATACTGGGGCGGAAGCTTGCCCATCAGATCCGCCAGCTGTTTGTTATAGTAGACGGCTGTTCCCGGGTTCAGCTTTCGCAAATGCTTCTGAGCCAGATTCACCAGGGTTGGGAACACCACCGCCGGCGTGGCCGATGCGGAATTAAAATACTTGTCTTTAATGGTGGCGTTGATCCCCGGGTTTGCGGCGTCCTGGATGGTTTCCAGAACCGAGAACAGCCGTCCCAGGATATAGGGAATGTTGCCGCAGCCAGAATTCAAATTCACAGTTAAAACCTCCTTTGGCACGTCTTCATTTCTGTTTTTCAAATAGTAAGCCTTGAGAATCGCCGCCTGGCCCCAGGTGATGTTCCGCTGGGCCCGGATTCGCAAGGTCACACCGTTGAGCAGCGTGGCGGGATACCGGGTATTTTCCAGAATGGCCCGGAGCAGCTCTCCGCCCAGCCGGGGGGAGGGCTGTTTGTCCCTGGTATTCTGATTGACTGTTTCATTCAGCAGCCGCCACACCGGAAGGGTGTCATAGCGTTCGAAGGCGGGCCGGTGAATTTTCAGGCGCTCCTGATGGGCCTGAGCATTTTTCAGGAATGCCCCAAAGGAATTTCTCAGGAAAAACCGTACGGACAGCCGGGCCGCATTGGGTGCAAGTCCCAGAATATAGAAGTCCATATCCGGGTCCAGCATCTGCTGATCGCAGCAAACGCTCCGACCCTCACACAGTGCTTTTACCATACCCTCCAGATCCCCCAGGTCGTAATACGCAGGCATCTGACCCATAAAGCAGCCGCCAAATACATCCTGGTATCCGGATTCTCCGGACCCGGCCCAGCAGACCACCGCCGTATCTCCCACATAATATACATGCTTCCAGTCCGCCAGCAGATGATTCAGCGCCGTAGTGTAGGCAAAGGCGGCGAATTTTCCCGTAGGGGCATTTAAATTCTGTTCCGCTCCATAGGAGCAGAAGGCAGGAGCATTGAAGGATACCAGGGCCGCGCCGCTGGACTGGGCGCCCCGGACATTTTTGACAGCGGGATGAATCCGCTCCACCGGCCCCTTTTCACCGGTGACCAGGCACACCATTTCCGGGCCGCCGTCTCCTTCGGAAGCGTAGTGCTGATCCCAGGCCTGCCGTATCCCGGGATCTTCATGGACGAACTGAAATTCGTACAGGAAGGTCAGATTGGCTCCTTTGAGAATGTCTTCCATGGCTTCCCCCAGGGCCGGGTGCTCCGCCGCCTTTCCAGGATCCCAGCTTTGAAAAAAGGCCAGCACCGCCCGGGCCGCCGGAGAATCCACGCCGGACAGTATCTTCTTGTGAAGTTCTTTGCAGGCAGTAAAGCATTTGGCTGTTTTTTCGGGGTCGCCTTTTTTATCGACCCCCAAAAGATACGCGCCGTTTTCCCAAAGGAAGTTGGAGAGTACGCCGCTGGCTTTTTTCACCGGCGCCGGGAGCCGGATCTGCCGGGGCGTCATAACGATTTTCTTTCCCCTGGTCTGTTCTTCCATGACACAGATCACCTGCTGCAGGCTCCCTTCCGAATCGATGGACAGAGCATAGGATATCTTTACCTGCCCCCATCCCTGGGGCGCAATTTCCCCGCGCAGGGAGAGCTGTTGATAATAGTCGGTCAACGCTTGCAGGATCATCCACGCACCTCCTCACTGTCCCAGGCGGGAATTTCCAGAACGCCGTCACGCAGGACCGCCCGGAAGAATCGGGGTGTGATATGGGCCGGGTCGGAATAGTCCATGTCGTAGAGCATCCAACCCAGGTCTTTTTCGCCGGTCAACTCCGGCGGACAGGTCGGAAGTTCCTCACACATTCGGAAACGCGCCGGGAACTCCCTGCACCCGAAATACATTTGATGATAGCACTGCCCCTTCCGGATCCTCCGTTTGACAATGTCCTGGAACTTTCCGGGATTGTCCCCCGGAGCGGCTTTGTCCGTCATGTCAAAATGGGCCTCGATTATATAGTGCACATCCCGCAGCACCATGGACGCCCGCCGCTGGATGTCGTCGGCGGTACACAGGTACAGCTCTCCCGTCCCCCGCTCCATGACCGTCCGTACCGACCTGGCCGGGACCGTGGATTTCACTTCGTTTCGCCGGATGTTGCTGAACCGGATCGGCTTGCACACCCGGATCCGGTCCACCCGCCAGCACATTCCCGGATGCCAGAACAAGCTTTCCAGCATCCCCCGGGCGGCGGAAGGGGTCATTACGTCGTAGCTGACCCGTTCAACCTTCATTTCCGGCCTAGAAAAGAGGGCATAGTCTCCCCAGACCTCCAATCGAATTGCCATCGTGTTCACTCCTTTCTGTCTTTGGTCCATTCCAAAGTTTTACACATAAACACAGCGCATTCGGCATATGCGTTGTGTTCATCAGGATAAATTAAGAATAACACATCAAATCAGGCTTGTCAATACTTCATGTGTATTATTTTGGAACAAAATTTATGTTGACATTTTAAATAAAATGACTATGATTAAGTATGTCAGAGGAAACTCTGTGGATTGAAATATGTGAATTATTTTGGAAGGCGTATCAGTACGGGGGGAATTTGATTTCCTCCCGTTTCTGTTTTTTATATGGCAAGGAAGCCCATCTCCGGCTCCAACGTCAATCCCGTCTGGCTGTGATAGGCGCCAAGGTCTGTCAGGATCGCTGAGCCGTCCGCCAGCAGCCGCAGGCAGTTTGCCTGTTCCAGCGCGCGGAAGTGCTGCTCATAGACCGAGACCCCATACTGTCCCAAGGCACGGAACAGGTTCCGGCTCCCCTCGCCGCTTTGAAGCCGCCCCACCAGTTCTTCTCCCTCCCCCAACGGGATATAGACCGTTCTTGTCCGGTTGTCAATGAGCTTAAATTGCTCCGCCACTGCTTCAAAAGGACAGTGGGATCTGGGATCCTTCATCTGGGCAAGAATCTGCTTGGCGTCCTGCTGCCCCTCCCCTTTCAAATAGAGAAACTGCCGGAAGTAAGCCTGAATGGTTTCCGGCTCAGACAGATCCGGGAAGGCCGCCGCAATCAACCGGAAGGTATCCACCGCCGTCCGGAACTGACGCGGCGCCGGCTCCTGCCCCTGAAAGACCGTCACCGTGCTCTCCCCCAGCGGGCGCCTGCCCTCCCGGTTGCACCGGCCCGCCGCCTGCAAAACCGAGTCCAGTCCCGCTTCCTCCCGGAAGACTGCCGGAAAATCCACATCCACACCTGCCTCGATCAAAGACGTGGAGATCACCCGGCAGGGCAGGCCCTCTTTCAGACGGAACCGGATCTGCTCCAACACCTGCCTCCGGTGGGCAGGATACATCAGAGTGGAAAGATGAAACGCCCCTTCCGTCTGTAAACAAGAGAAGACTGTCTGAGCGCTTTTTCGCCGGTTCACGATGCAAAGCACCTGGTGGCGGGCATTTAATCGCTCCGCCAGTTCTGCCCATGTGACCATCCCGCAATTCTGGAAGCAGACTCTCCGGAATGTCTCCGGCCGGAAGGTTCCCGGGGGACACAGCTCCCAGGGAACAGCATCCGGCAGGTATTGGCGGAAAATCGGCGCCAGTGCCGGTTGGGTGGCGCTGCAAAGTACCGCAGACGCGCCATAGCCCTTGACCAGCTGGGCAATCGCCCAGACACAGGGTCGCAGGTAAGGAAGGGGCAGCATCTGGGCTTCGTCAAAGACGATCACACTCTTTGCCAGATTGTGAAGCTTGCGGCATTTGGACGAACGATTGGCGTAAAGGGATTCAAAGAACTGGACAGCGGTGGTGACGATCACCGGCATGTCCCAATTTTCCGTAGCCTTTGCCATCCGGATCGTGTCCGGTCTTGCCTCTTCTTCCAGATCATAGACAACACCGCTGTGATGCTCCAGCACATTCTCCGATCCCAGGATCTTGCGGAAGACCTGCGCGGTCTGATCGATGATGGAGGTGTAGGGAACCACATAGACAACGCGGCGCAGGCCATGCTCCCGGGCATGGGCCAGGGCAAAGGCCAGAGACGCCACGGTTTTGCCCCCGCCGGTGGGGACCGTGAGGGTAAACAACCCCGGCTCCCGATCCACACCGCCTTCCATGCAGCGCCGCAAAATGGCGCACCGCTGCTGATTCAGCTCCCCTTTCGGCGGAAACCACGGCTGAATAAAATTCCGCAGGGCGTCCCAAAGCGCGTCCATATTCGCCGGATTTTTTGCCCGGGGCACGCCGTCCATAAAGGCTTCCGTATCCAGAAAATCCGCGTCTACCAGGCAGGAATAGAGCATCCGTGTATAAAACATCGCCTCAGCCGGGTCCTTCACCGCCGGAAGAGCCGGATCGGGCAGCGTGATCTCCCCCTTCCAGTCCTCATAGGGTTCCAATGCCTTTTGCCGTCCGCGGCGCATACGCCCCTGGAAGGTCCCCACATCGGCTCCATCCCCCTTTCCGCCGCCGTTGGGCAGCCCGCCATGGTGTCCCGCCACAGCAAAGGCCGCATAGGGCTGCCGCCGGATCCCGCATTCGTAGGCCCCGGCGGTGGAATGATCCACCCGCTTTGCCGAACCCGCCAACCTCTGCTGAAAGGCCAGGGAATACTTTCCGATATCATGAGAAAGCCCGGCCAGTCTGCCCTGACCTTCCGCGCCGAAGGCAGCCGCAAATTCCGCGCACAGCTCCGCCGTTCCCTCCAGATGCCGCGCCACGGTCTGTTCTCTTCCATCCTCAGATATGTGTGCCAGATACTTCATTGTCATCCCCCCAAATTTGATTCCGCATTTTTCTATAACAGATCATATCACACTTTCAGTCCGTTCCAGCGGTAGTAATCAGATTTTTTATGAAGATTTTTGATTTTATTTTACTATATTTTCATTTAATACGCAACCGAGGCAAAAAGAAACCGGAGATCCCGCCAAAGCGGGGGCTCCGGTTGAGTTTATTCGGCTGCTTGGCTCGTATAATACTGGGCCTGGGCGTGCCAGAGTTCGTGGTATTTCCCGCCGGCCTCCGCCAGCAGCTGTTCGTGGGTCCCCTTCTGGATGACGGAGCCTGCGTCAAATACGGCGATCTCGTCGCAGAATTTGCAGCTGGACAGCCGGTGGCTGATGTAGATGGCGGTTTTGTCCGTGGCGATGTCGTTGAACCTGCCGTAAATCTCCGCCTCCGCGATTGGGTCCAGGGCCGCCGTAGGCTCGTCCAGGATCAGGACCGGCGCGTCCTTATACAGGGCTCTTGCCAGCATCAGCCGCTGGTTCTGCCCGCCGGAGAACAGGACGCCGTCGAGAAACACATCTCTTCCCACAGGGGTTTCGGTCCCCTTGGCCGTCACTTCCGCGTACCGAATCCGATACACCGGAAGCCGGACCGTCTCTCCCCCCGCCTCCAGGGTCAGCGTCTTCTCGTTTTTCTGAAGTTTCTCCGCCGCCGGGCCTGGGCCCAGCGTACCAGCATCCGCTCCACATATTCCGCGTCCTCCGCGTTGTCGTCACAAATGGCAATGCAATAGTCCATACCATCCCCCTCGTATCATGAACAGTATATCACACGGAATGCCCCGGGGTAAGCGGACAAACCGGTCCCGCCGCCTTGTCATTTCCGGTCCTCCATGGTAAAATGGTGAAAAAGCCGGGTCTGCCCGGCGGCACTACCGGAAAGGGGCGTCGTCATGAAATTCATCCACCTGTCCGACCTGCACCTGGGCAAGCGGGTCAGCGAGTTTTCCATGCTGGAGGGCCAGAAATACATTCTGGATCAGATTCTTACAATCCTGGACCAGGAGCGGCCCGACGGGGTGATCATCGCCGGAGATGTGTACGACAAGTCCACGCCCTCTGCCGAGGCCGTCATGGTCCTGGACGATTTTCTCTTCCGGCTCTCCCAGTGGCGGGTTCAGGTCTTTCTCATCAGCGGCAACCACGACTCCCCGGAGCGGCTGGCCTTCGGCGGGCGGCTGATGACCGGCAGCGGCATCCACCTGGCGCCGGTCTACGACGGAACCCTCCAGCCCATCGCCCTTGCCGACGACCACGGTCCGGTAAACGTGTACCTGCTCCCCTTCCTGAAGCCGGCCCACGTCCGCCGGTTCTTCCCGGACCGGACCATCGAGACCTACACCCAGGCCATGGCAGCCGTAATCGAACACACGCGGATCGATACCACCGTCCGGAACCTGCTGGTGACCCATCAGTTCGTCACCGGCGCCGCCCGGTGCGACTCCGAAGAGATCTCCGTAGGCGGGGCGGACAACGTGGACGCCGCGGTCTTCGACGGCTTCGACTATGTGGCCCTGGGCCATATCCACGGCCCCCAGTCCGTGGGCCGGGAGACGGTCCGCTACTGCGGCACGCCCCTGAAATACTCCTTCTCCGAGGCCTCCCAGGAAAAGTCCGTCACCGTGGTGGAGCTGGGCGGGAAGGGCGACGTGACCCTGCGCACGGTTCCTCTGTCTCCCTTGCGGGACATGGTCCGGCTGCGGGGAACCTATGGAGCGCTGACTCTGCGGAGCTTCTACCAAGGGACGAAGTATCCGGACAGCTATCTGCACATCACCCTGACCGACGAAGAGGACATTCCCGACGCCGTCAGCAAGCTGCGCGTCATCTACCCCTGGCTCATGAAGCTGGACTACGACAACCAGCGGACCCGGACGGCAGGCCTTCCGGACGATCAGAAGGCGGACCCGGCCAGATCCCCCCTGGAGCTGCTGGAGGACTTTTACCGGCAGCAAAACGGCCGCCCCATGAGTCCGGAACAGCGGAGCTTTGCCAAAGATCTGATGCAGACAATTTGGGAGGAGACCTTATGAGACCCCTGAAACTGACCATATCCGCCTTCGGCCCCTATGCCGGCGCCGTGGTGATCGAACTGGAAAAGCTGGGAAGCCAGGGCCTTTACCTGATCACCGGCGATACTGGGGCGGGCAAGACCACCATTTTTGACGCCGTCTCTTACGCTCTCTACGGAGAACCCAGCGGCGAGAGCCGGGACGTGTCCATGTTCCGGTCCAAATACGCCAAGCCGGAGACCCCCACCTATGTGGAGCTGGTCTTCTCCTACGGCGAGCAGACCTACACCGTAAGCCGCAATCCGGAATACGACCGTCCGGCCAAGCGAGGCGGCGGCACCACCAGGCAGCGGGCGGAGGCGCTGCTGATCCTGCCCGACGGAACCCGGATCGCCAAGCCCCGAGAGGTCAACCGCCGGATCGTGGAGATCCTGGGCCTGGACCGGGACCAATTCTCACAAATTGCCATGATCGCCCAGGGCGACTTCCAGAAGCTGCTGCTGGCGGACACCAGAAGCCGCCAGGAGATTTTCCGGGAGATTTTCAAGACCCGCTACTACATGCTCTTTCAGGAACAGCTGAAAACGCGGACCGGAAAGCTCCAGCGGGACTGCGACGCCGCCCGGTCCAGTGTACAGCAGTATATCCAGGGGCTCATCCTTCCGGAAGGGGACTGGCCGGATCTGGAAAAGGCCCGGGAAGGGTCCCTCCCCATGGAGCAAACCCTGGAGCAGATCGAAGATCTGATCCGCCTGGACCGGGGCGCCTCCGCCGAATGCCAGCGGGAGCTGGACCGGCTGGACGCGGAACTGCAGGCCTCCGCCGCCGCCCTGGGCCGGGCCAGGGAGCAGGAGAAGGCGAGGCAGAAGCTGTCCCAGGCCCAAAAGATCCAGTCCGCCCAGGCCGCCCAGGTGGACGCGGCCAGAGAAGCCGTACAGCAAGCTCTGGACCAGCAGCCCCGGTGTGACGCCCTGGCCGGGGACCTGGAGCGGCTGCGCGGGGCGCTTCCCCGGTATGAAGAGCTGACCGGACATCAGGCCGCCCGCTCCGCCGCCGCGCGGAACCTGCAATCCCGGGAGCGGGAAAAAGACCGGCTGGAACAGGACCGGAAGGCCCGGCTGGAGACCATTGCCGCCTGGAAGCAGGAAACGCAGGCTCTTTCCCAGGTACACCCGGAAAAAGAGCGGCTGCTTCGGGAAAAGCAGCAGGCGCAAACCCACGAAAGCGCCCTGGTATCCACCCAAAACCGGCTGCTGGAATGGCAGGAGGTCTGCCGCCAAGTGACCGCCGCCCGGGCCCGCTGTGAAACCCTCTACCGGGAGGACGTGGACCTTGAGGAAAAGCTGCGCCGGCACAGCGCCGATCTGACCGCCTGCCGGGAACAGCGGGACGCCGCCATGGGCCTGGAGGCGGAAAAGCAGACCCTTCTGCACCGGCTGGACGAGGCCCAACGGCACAGCGCGTCCCTGAAGGACCTGCTCCGCCTGCTGGACCAGTACCGGCAGGCGGAACAGGACCTGGAACGGGTCCAGGAGAAATACCGCCTGGCCGCCCTGGCCGCGGAGGAAGCCGCCGAAGGCTTCCGCCGGATGAACCGGTCCTTCCTGGATGAGCAGGCAGGAATCCTGGCCCGGACCCTGGAGGAGGGCCGTCCCTGTCCCGTGTGCGGCGCCCTGCACCACCCGGCCCCGGCAGGACTGTCCGGAGCCGCCCCTACGGAGGCGGAACTGGAACAGACCCAAAAAAACGCCGATGCCGCGCAAACCGCCGCCCAGGAAGCCAGTCGTTCCGCGGCGGCGGCAAAGGCGGATCTGGACCGCCGCCGGGAGCAGTTCCTCGCGGCCGCGTCCGAGCATCTGCAGGCCCCTTCTCTGGACAGCGCGGACCGGCAGCTGGAAGCGCGGCGGAAGCAGGCCGACGAAACCGCGGTCCGGCTCCGGCAGGCGATCCGGGAGACCGAAGACAAACTGGACCAACGTTCGAAGCTGGAAGCCCGTATCCGCTCTCTGGACGATCAGATCCGCCAGCTGGAGCAGAAGAAGGACGAGACCGCCGAAGCTCTGAACCTGGCCAAAGTCGACCAGGGCGCCCTCCAGGGCCGCCAGACCCTTCTGGAAACTCAGCTCCAGACCGAGCTGCAAAGCACGGACCTGGGCCAGGCCGGCCAGGAGCTCTCCGCCGGGGTCCGGGAGGTCCGGGCCCTTCTGGAACAAATCGGCCGCTCTCTGGAGCAGGCGGAAGAGAAGATCCGCCGCTGGGAAGCCTTGGACGCCAAGATCCCAAGGGCGGAAGCGGAGCTGGCAGAACGGGAACTGGCGTTGTCCGGCGTCCGGGAAGCCATGGCCGCGGAGCAAAGCCGCATAGAAGAATTGGACCGGCAGATCCAGGCCCTCCGGAAGGGGCTCCGCTTCCCCGACGCGGGTGAAGCCGAACAGGCCGTTCTGACTTTGCAGGAGCAGATCTCCCAGCTGGAGCAGGCCCGGAAAACCGCCGAAGAGGCCCTGGCCGCCCGGGAGCGGGAGCTGTCCGGCACCGAAGCCTCCATCCGGGAGCTGAACGCCCTGCTGGACAGCGGAGCGGATGTGGACCCGGCGGCGGAGCAGGCCCGCGGCGATGAACTGACCCGGCACAGGTCCCGAACCGCCCAGACTCAGAAAGACATCCACGCCCGCCTGACCGCCAATGAAGCCGCCCTGACCAATATTCGGCAGCGGACTCAGGATCTGGAGGGCCTTGAGAGGGAATATCAGTGGATGCAGAGCCTGTCCAGCACCGTCAGCGGCGGCATCCAGGGCAAAGAGAAGATCTCTCTGGAGACCTATGTCCAGATGGCCTTCTTCGACCGGATTCTGCGGCGTGCCAATCTTCGGCTCCTGGTCATGTCCGGCGGCCAGTATGAGCTGAAGCGGTGCCGGGAGGCTGACAACCGCCAGAGCCAAAGCGGTCTGGACCTGAATGTCATCGACCACTACAACGGCTCCGAGCGCAGCGTCCGGTCCCTCTCCGGCGGTGAGACCTTCCTGGCCTCCCTGTCCCTGGCCCTGGGCATGTCCGACGAGGTCCAGTCCTCCTCCGGCGGAATCCGGCTGGACACCATGTTTGTCGACGAGGGCTTCGGCTCCCTGGACCCGGAGTCCCTGCGCCAGGCCATCCGGGCTCTGTCCGGGCTGACGGAGGGGAACCGGCTGGTGGGGATCATCTCCCATGTGGCCGAGCTGAAGGAAAAGATCGACCGTCAGATCGTGGTCACCAAGTCTCCCTCCGGCGGCAGCAGCGCGGAGCTGATTGTATAGCGCGGAAATGATCCGGATCAAAATTTCCAAATTGTTCAAGAAAACCAAATTTCTCCCGGTTTCCCCGGCAGAATTGTCCGTCTTCCATCCGTTGACAAAATTCGCCAGGATCGTATAATATTCATAAAGAATTCAAAAAGGAGACGGATCTATGAACGCGTGGAAAGCATTTCTCAAGCGCAAGAACATCGAAGTGTCCCCAAAGCGATACGGCATTGACGCCATGTCCGCCATGGCCCAGGGCCTGTTCGCCTCGCTGCTGATCGGAACCATTCTCAACACCCTGGGCCAGCAGACCGGTGTGGCGTACCTGTGCCAGATGGGCGGCTACGCCTCGGCCATGGCCGGTCCCGCCATGGCGGTGGCCATCGGCTTTGCCCTGAACGCCCCGCCCCTGGTCCTGTTCTCCCTGGTAGCCGTGGGCAATGCGGCCAACACCCTAGGCGGCGCGGGCGGCCCCCTGGCCGTTCTGCTCATTGCCATCGCCGCGGCGGAATGCGGAAAGGCTGTGAGCAAGGAGACCAAGGTGGACATCCTGGTGACGCCCTGCGTGACCATCGCCGCAGGCGTGGGCCTGTCCACCGCCTTCGCCCCGGCCATCGGCTCCGCCGCCTCCGCCGTGGGGGAGCTGATTATGTGGGCCACGGACCTGCAGCCGTTCTTCATGGGCATCGTGGTATCTGTGCTGGTAGGCGTGGCGCTGACCCTGCCCATCTCCTCCGCCGCCATCTGCGCGGCCCTGGGCCTGACGGGCCTGGCCGGCGGCGCCGCCGTAGCCGGCTGCTGCGCCCAGATGGTGGGCTTCGCGGTTCTGAGCTTCCGGGAAAACCGCTGGGGCGGTCTGGTCAGCCAGGGCCTTGGCACCTCCATGCTGCAAATGGCCAACATCCTGCGCAATCCCCGGATCTGGATTCCCGCCACTCTGGCCTCCGCCATCACCGGCCCCCTGGCCACCTGCGTGTTCCGTCTGGAGATGAACGGCCCTCCCGTGTCCTCGGGCATGGGAACCTGCGGCATGGTGGGACCCATCGGCGTCTACACCGGCTGGGTCAACGACGTGGCCTCCGGCGCCAAGGCCGCCATCACCGCCTGGGACTGGACAGGTATGATCCTGATCTGCTTCGTCCTGCCCGCCGTTCTGACCTGGGTCATCGGCATCGCCTGCCGGAAGGCCGGGTGGATCAAAGACGGCGACCTGAAGCTGGACTGATCCAAAAAACATAAAGAAGAGGTTCTGTAACCCCGTGCCGGACATGGGTTACAGAACCTCTTTTATTATTCTGCAGCGGTGAGCAATTCCGCCAAGGCTTCCATCAGGCTCCGGGAAAGGCCCATGGTCATCAGCTGGCTCAGAACGAAACCCGCGCCGCGGCCAGAACCCACCAGCTCCTGAATGGCAGACTTCAGATCGTAGGAGATCTGGGCCCGGTGGAGCAGGGCGAAGACCCGGCGCTGTACGTTGTTGTCTCCCAGAGCCGCCTGGGAGATGGTCACATGCACAGCCCTGTCCAAGGGCAGCCGGGGCAGGGTCAGCAGGCAGCTCCCCGTATCCTCGTCCCAGAGGGCCTCCAGGGAAGCCGCCGGCCCGCCCTCCGACGCCGCACGGAAGGCCGCTCCCCTGTCCAAACCGTACAGGCGCAGGCGGTAGCCTCTCCCTGCCGGGATTGCGGCTGTGCTGCCCCGGGGCGGGCGGATGGTCAGCCGGGCCTCGCCGCCCCAGATAAATTCCACCTCCGTGGCGGCCCAGGCGCTGTCCCTGCCGCCCTCGTCTTCCCACAGGGTAAAGCTTCCGTCAGCTCCCGCGAAGACCCGCAGCTCTACCAGATCCGGGTTGTCGCAGGCGTTCCCCTCCAGCCGTCCGTCCATGGGTACGATGCCGCCGGCCCTGGCCAGCACCGGAATGGAATCCAGGAGCCGGTACAGCCGCAGGGTCCGTCCGCCCTGATAGCGCAGCCCTGTGAAGAAATCCACCCACTGGCCCTCCGGCAGCCAGGCCGTGAAGGAGGCCAGGCCGGACTCGGGGTCCTCCGGCGTGGTAATAGGGCAGACGATCAGCTCGGTGCCGAAGGTGTACTCGTTGGGGACCCGGTAGGCCTGCTGGGCGTAGGGATAATGGTGGTACATGGGCTGACACAGCGGCAGGCTCTCCACCGCGGCTCTTCGGTTCATGGAATACAGATAAGGGATCAGCCGGTGGCGAAGCCGCAGAAAGTCCGCCATGACGGAGGCGGCAATGGGGTTATACTGCCATGGCTCCTTGGAGTAAAATTCGTTGTTGCAGCTGTGGAGCCGGAAGATGGGGGAAAAGACGCCGAACTGCATCCATCGCAGGGCCAACTGGTCGTCCTTCCTGCCCAGCATATGGCCGCCGATGTCATGGCTCCACCAGCCGTAGCCGATGTTGGAGGCAGTGGCTGTGAAATAGGGCTGGAAGTCCAGGGACGCCCAGGAGGCAATGCTGTCGCCGGAGAAGCCGATGGGATAGCGGTGGCTGCCGGGACCCGCGTACCGGGAGAAGATCATGCCCCGGTCATGGCGGCGGCTGTGGTCCAGATAGTGGCAGTGGTTCAGCAGCCACAAAGGATCCAGGCCCTCGGCGCCGGAGTTGGTACCCTGCTGCCAGTCCACCCACCAGAAGTCCACCCCGCCGTCCTCCATGGGATGGAGGATGAAGCGAAAGTACCCCTCCATAAATTTGGGGTCGGCGGGCCGGAACTCAATGGGGTCCTCCCGGCTCGGGTCCATGCCCATCCACCGGGCGAATTCCCGGTAGCCCTCCTCATAGGCCCGGATGCCGTCGGCGGGATGGAGGTTCAGGGTGGTGTGGAGCCCCCGGTCCTTCAGCGCGGCCAGAAAGCCCTCGGGGTCCGGGAACAGGTCCCGGTTCCAGGTGTAGCCGGTCCAGCCGGTGCCGTACTTGGGATCGATGTCGGTGATGTGCCAGTCCATGTCGATGACGGACACCGTAAAGGGCAGATTTTCCCGGGCGAACCGGTCCATGAGGGACAGATAGGCGGCCTGGTCATAGCGGTAGTACCGGCTCCACCAGTTGCCCAGGGCATACCGGGGCAGCAGCGGCACAGGGCCGGTCAGGCGGTGGAAGTCTTTCAGGCATTGCAGATAATCCCGGCCGTAGCCGAAGAAGTACAGGTCCTCCGCCTCCCGGTCCGGCCGGGGCATGAGGCTGCCGTCTTCGGCCACCAGCGCGCTGCCCTTATCGCTTAAGAGGGACCAGCCTCCCGCGGACAGGACGCCGTCCTCCAGGTCAATGGCCCCGTCTGCCATGTCCAGGGTCCGGGCAGTGCCTTTTAAGCTGTCGGGCCGGTCCCCGTAGTGCCAGACAGCGGAATAGCAGCTGTTCTGCCCCGCCACCTGGATGGTCAGGCCCGTGGGGGAGAAGGGCTTTTCATCATAGGTCAGGCGAAGAAATTCCGTGTTGACCACCAGCCGTCCCTCTCCTCTGCTGACCCGGAATTCCGGAAGGGGAAAGTTCCGGTTGACCACCATTTGTGTGGCGCCGTCCGTAAAAGATCCGGTATGGCTGTACTCCAGCCGGATCAGGCAGGGCGTCAATACGGTAATGCGCCAGTGATCTCCCCGGAGTACGGCGCTTTGAGACGGTACAATAGACGTTTCGCGCATAGCAGATGGTCTCCTCCTTATTTTGCTGCCACCTCATTGCCGGCCGGAGCCGGACCGGTGGACATTCTTTCGATTAGTTCGGCGTGGAGCAGCAGGGCGCCGATGGGGATGTCCTCCATCAGGCTTCTCAGGGCGTAGAATCCGCTCTTTCCCAGCTGAAGCTGGTCCTGGCGGATGGTGGTCAGAGGCGGCAGAGTGTACTGGCAGAAGGGCAGATCGTCAAAGCCCACAATGCTCACGTCCTGAGGCACCCGCAGGCCCCGTTCCAGGCAGTGAATCAGAACAGAGTGGGCCAGCAAGTCGTTGCCGCAGACAATGGCCGTGACCCCGTCCCGCAGCAGCCGGGGCAGGTGCCGGTCGATGCATTCATTGATATAGAGTGCGTGTCCGGACAGATGGTAGCTGCTGGGCAGCTCGTACTTGCGCAGAGCCCGGAAGAAGGCCATGTGCCGGACCTGGTTGATGTAGGAGCCCAGGCCGCCGCCCAGATAGCCGACGCGCCGGTGGCCCAGGCTTTTCAGATGGGCCACCGACCGGAGCATGGCCTCCTCGTTGTCCACGCCCAGCAGAGCCACATGGGGATTGGTCCGGATCTGGTTGTCATAGAGCACCGTAGGCGTCTTACAGGTCCGAAAATCCGAAAGCCAGGGGTCGTTCAGGGATACGCCCAGGAACAGTCCGCCCAGGAAACCCTTGGTCTGCATATAGGTGTCGTACCCCACGGCCCCCTGGTCGGCAAAGGTCAGGGGAACCACCTCCACCTGATACCCCTCCGCCTGGGCCATCTGGCGAAACCCCGCAATGATAGACCAGCCGAAATCGTTGGGGTTTTCACAGGCCATGTTCACCAGGAACAGCGCGATCTTCTTCCCCGTGGACTGCTTCGCGCGGATGTACCCCATCTCCATGGCAGCCTGATAGACCGCGTCCCTGGTGGCGCCGCTGACGTCTGTCGCGTTATTCAAGGCCTTGGACACCGTACTTTTCGAAATTCCCAGCCGTTTTGCGATATCTTCCATGGTAGCCACAGGCAATTCCTCCATTTCCTTCAGGATCTTGGCCATATTATAGCGGATATTTCAATAAAACGCAAGACGCAATCTGTTTGTTTCGAAACGAAATATTGCACAATTATTTACAACATCATTTGTGTAGAACCAATAAACATGAAATTTTTATGGAATTTCTGTTGACTTTTATTGCAAAACAGCAGTATACTCTCCTTGTAAGAAAAATCCAAACCAGATTATTTCGAAACTAATTTAAAACGGAGGAAACACAAATGAAGAAACTGCTTTCCGCGCTCCTGATCGCAGCCCTGCTCCTCTCCCTGGCCGCCTGCAGCGGTTCCGAAACCACGTCCCCCGCCGAAACCGGCAGCGGCGAGGTCCAGAATGTAACCCTCACCGTCTGGAGTCCCGCCGAAGACCAGAGCAATGACCTGGGCAACTGGCTGAAGGTCTGCATGGACAACTTCTCCGCCGCCCATCCCGAGTTCAACATCACCTGGGTCACCGGCGTGTGTCCGGAACCCGAGATTCCCGGTATGGTGACCCAGGACCCCCAGGCCGCCGCCGATGTATTCCTGTTCACCAACGATGAGATCAACGATCTGCGCACCGCCGGCGCTCTGATGAAGTTCGGCGGAACCTATGCCGAAACCATCCGAGCCAACAACTCCGCCGCCATTGTGGAATCCCTGACCGCGGACGGCGACATCTACGGCGTCCCCTTCACCACCAACACCTGGTACATGTACTATGACAAGAGCGTCTTCTCCGACGTGACCAGCCTGGACGCCATGCTGGAACAGGGCGTGGTCTCCTTCCCGCTGACCAACAGCTGGTATCTGCCCGCCTTCTACGTAGCCAACGGCTGCACCCTCTTCGGCAACTGCAACGACCCCGACGCCGGCGTGGACTTCGGCGGGGAGAATGCCGTAGCTGTGACCAACTACCTCATCGATCTGTTCAACAATCCCAACTTCGTGGTGGATCAGGACGGCTCCGGCATTGCCGGTCTGCGCAACGGCTCCATCCACGCCATGTTCAGCGGCTCCTGGGACGCCGCCGCCATCCAGGAAGTCCTGGGCGACAACATGGGCGTATCCGCCCTGCCCACCTTCACCCTGGACGGACAGACCCTGCAGATGAAGGCTTACGCCGGCTCCAAGGCCATCGGCGTCAACGCCTACACCAAGGCCCCCGCCGCCGCCATCCAGTTCGCCGCCTACCTGGGCTCCGCCGAGGCTCAGCGGCTGCACTATGAGCTGCGCAACGTGATCCCCTCCAGCACCGAGCTCCTCGCCGATCCTGCCATCTCCTCCGATCCCGTGGTCCTCGCCCAGAACGACACCTTCGACCGCACCTCCATCCTTCAGCCCTTTGTGGCGCAGATGGCCAACTGCTGGACCCCCGTGGAAAACCTGGGCAAGGGCATCCAGTCCGGCGCCGTGAACCATGACAACGCCGCCGAGCAGACAGCCGCCATGAACCAGGCCATGAACTCCACCGGCATTTCCTGAACTCATCCACATTTTAAAAGAAAGGGAGGTCCGCGACGGTGACACAACTGGCTAAACAAGCCGCCAAAGCCCGGCGGCAATGGTACAACCACCCCATCACGGTCCGGGAGGCCCTGACCCAGGGCGGCCTGGAAACCAAACTCTCCTGCGTCCTCATGGGCTTCGGCAACATTGTCCACAAGCAAATGGCCAAGGGTCTGCTGTTTCTGGCAATTGAGGTTGCCTACATCGCCTTTATGATCAGCGCGGGTCTGAACTGCCTGATCGAACTGCCCGGTCTGGGCGACCAGGCCCAGGTGGAGGTGTGGAACGAGGCGCTCCAGATCTATGAATACCAGGCGGGCGACCAGTCCCTGCTGATCCTGCTGTACGGCATTGCCACCCTCTTCCTCAGCGGCATCCTGTTCTGGATCTGGCGTGGCACGGTGAAAAGCGCATACAAAGCGGAGATGCTTCACAAGTCCGGCAAGCATGTCCCCACCTTCGTCGAGGACCTGAAGAGCCTGCTGGATGAGAAGCTGCACCGGCTGCTGATGACCCCGCCCATGATCTTCATCTGCGCGTTCACCATCCTGCCCCTGGTGTTCATGATCAGCATGGCCTTTACCAACTACTCCAGCATCGACGACCACCTGACCCTTTTTGACTGGGTGGGCCTGGAGAACTTCGCCACCATCTTCAACTCCGGCAGCATTCTGGGCAGCACCTTCTGGAAGGTCCTGTCCTGGACCCTGATCTGGGCCTTCTTCGCCACCTTCTCCAACTACTTCGCCGGCATGATCCTTGCCATCATCATCAACCGCAAGGACACCAAATGGAAGGGCTTCTGGCGGTTCTGCTTCGTCCTCAGCTGCGCCGTACCCATGTTCGTCTCCCTGCTGATCATGCGCACCATGCTCCAGCCCGACGGAGCGGTGAACGTGCTGCTGCGGCAGCTGGGCTTCCTGGACAGAGGGGAAAGCCTGCCCTTCTTCACTCAGACCACCTGGGCCAGAGTCACGGTAATCGTCATCAACATCTGGGTTGGCGTCCCCTACACCCTGCTCCAGCTCACCGGCGTGCTGCAGAACATTCCGGCGGAGCTGTACGAGGCCGCCTCCATCGACGGCGCCAACGCCGTGCAGACTTACCGCTACATCACCCTGCCCTACATGCTCTACGTCACAACCCCCTACCTCATCGCCACCTTCACCGGCAACGTCAACAACTTCAACGTCATCTATCTGCTCTCCGGCGGCGCTCCGGTGACCAACCTGGCCTCCACCGCAGGCGACACCGATCTGCTGGTAACCTGGCTTTATAAGTTGACGATCGACAACAATTATTATAATATAGGCGCAGTGGTAGGCATCCTGACTTTTGTCATTCTGGCCGCCGGCTCTCTGCTGACGTACCGCAACAGCAAGAGCTATAAAGAGGAAGGAGGTCTGTAACCATGAAGAATACCGTCAAAAGCGCAAAGGCCGCCCGCCTTCGCAACAACATTCTGATCCACATTCTGCTGGCAATCCTGGCCTTCATCTGGGTCGCCCCGATTTTGTGGATTCTCATGACCAGCTTCCGCGGGGAAAAAGGCTCCTACATCGACCACTTCATCCCCTACACCTGGACCTTTGACAACTACATCAAGCTGTTCACCGACACCACCATTCTGAACTTCCCCAGAATGTTCTGCAACACCCTGTTTGTTGCCGTGTGCTCGTGCATCCTGTCCACCTTCTTCGTCCTGTCCGTGGCCTTCTGCTTAAGCCGCCTGCGCTTCAAGCTACGCAAGCCCTATATGAACATGGCCATGGTCCTGGGCCTGTTCCCCGGATTCATGAGCATGGTGGCCGTGTACTTCATCCTCAAGAGCCTGGGCATGACCGAGGGGAATCTGATCCTGCTGTCGCTGATCTTCTGCTACTCCGGCGGCTCCGCCCTGAGTTTCCAGATCGCCAAGGGCTTCTTTGACACCACGCCCCTGGCCATCGACGAGGCCGCCATTTTGGACGGGTGCACCAAGTGGCAGCTGTTTACCAAGATCTCCCTGCCCCTGTCCAAGCCCATTGTGATCTACACCAGCCTGACCTCCTTCATCGGCCCCTGGGTGGATTTCATCTTTGCCAAGGTCATCTGCCGGGCCAACGCCGACCAGTACACCGTGGCCATCGGCCTGTGGCGGATGCTGGAGAAGGAATATGTGGACAACTGGTATACCAGCTTCGCCGCCGGCGCCGTGCTCATCTCCATCCCCATCGCTATGCTGTTCCTGAAGATGCAGAAATACTATATGGAAGGCACCAGCGGCGCTGTCAAGGGATAACCTGCCTTTATCGCCCGTAATATCCAGCCGCCGCCTGACAGGAATCAGGCGGCGGCCTTGGAGTGTCTTTCGAAAACAAAGTCTAATGGTGTGATGTCAAGAGAGAAATAAAGAGAAATTCTTGAAAAGAAACGTCCAAAACCGGCCAGCTCT
>CALXFT010000045.1 GCA_944387635.1 uncultured Oscillospiraceae bacterium
TGGGCGCGTTCCAAGCGCAGATGCAACTGGGTCTCGGCGCCATCGGCGGCAAGGACTCCATGTCCGGCTCCTTCGAGGATCTGGACGTACCTCCCACCCTGGTCTCCTTCGCCGTGTCCACGGGCAAGACCGGTCAGGTGGTGAGCCCCGAGTTCAAAGGTCCGGGCCACACCCTGTGCTGCCTGGACCCGGAATACGACGAAAACGGGCTGCCGGACGCCGAATCCCTGATCCGCACCTTCGCCGCCGTCACAGACCTGCTGCGCCGCGGCAAGGCCCTGGCCTGCCGCACCCCCGGCATGGGCGGCGTGGCGGAGGCCGTCATGAAGATGGGCTTCGGCAACGGCTACGGCCTGGCCTTCGAGGAGGATCTGACCATGGACGACCTCTTCGGCTACCGCTACGGCAGCTTCCTGCTGGAGATGGCCCCCGGCGAGACCGTGGGCCGGGTTCTGGGCATCACCACCGCCGACGGCAGCTTCTCCTACCGGGGCCGGACGCTGACCCAGGAGGCCGTCCTCAAGGCCTACGAGGACAAGCTGGAGTCCGTCTACCCCTGCAACATCCCCACCCGTGACCAGCCTCTGGAGACCTTCTCCTTCCAGACCGAAGCGCGCAAGGCCCCGGCGGTGAAGACGGCCCGGCCCAAGGTCCTGATCCCCGCCTTCCCCGGCACCAACTGCGAGTACGACTCGGCCAAGGCCGTTCGGGACGCCGGGGCGGAGCCGGAGATCCTGGTGATCAACAACCTGTCCGCCGACGGCATTGCCCGCAGCGTGGACCGGTTCGCCAAAGAGCTGAAGACCGCCCAGATGGTCTTCATCCCCGGCGGCTTCTCCGGCGGCGACGAGCCCGACGGCTCCGGCAAGTTCATCACCGCCTTCTTCCGCAACGCCGCCATCCGGGAAGGGGTCATGGATCTGCTGGAGAACCGGGACGGTCTGATGTGCGGCATCTGCAACGGCTTCCAGGCTCTGATCAAGCTGGGTCTTGTGCCTTACGGCAAGATCATCGACACCGACGAGAGCTGCCCCACCCTGACCTTCAACAACATCAACCGCCACCAGAGCCGGATCGTCCGGACCAGGGTGGCCTCCAACAAGTCCCCCTGGCTGGCCCTGACCAGTGTAGGCGACATCTACAACGTACCCATCTCCCACGGCGAGGGCAAGTTCCTGGCCAGCGAGGAGCTGGTGCGGCAGCTGGCGGCCAACGGTCAGATCGCCACCCAGTATGTGGACCTGTCCGGCCAGCCCACCGCCGACGTCCGCTTCAACCCCAACGGCTCCGTCTACGCCATTGAGGGCATCACCTCCCCCGACGGCCGGGTCTTCGGCAAAATGGGCCACAGCGAGCGCGTCGGCGCGGGCCTGTACAAGAACGTCCCCGGTCAGTACGACATCCGCATGTTCGAGGCCGCGGTGAAGTACTTCAAGTAAATCTTCCTCTCCATCCCAATGGGGCTGTCTCACAGCGAGGCGGCCCCATTTTCACACGCAAAGTCCTGCTCTCTCCGGAACTGATACTATTTCTTGATTATGCTTATCTTCTTTGCGCAGCAAAAATTGCGGATATCCGTTCCTCCCATGCAGGCTTCCGTCTGGGCAGCTGCCAGGATGCTTACACTTCACACGGTCACCCCGCCGATTTGGCGCTTAAGGCAATTCCTGCGTCAAACGAAGAGCGCGCCGGGAGGGGTCCAGGGGAGGGCGGCTTTGAGAGCGGGAGCCAAGGTCCTGGCTGTGATCGAAACACTATGCATAAGGCTGACGCTTTCCGAAACGTTTTGCTGTGTTAAGTCGATTAGCATTAAAGATTTTAAAAAAGAATCCGTATAACAAAAGCGTATGGAGCCGGCCGAAGCCGGTCCATACGCTTTTGTTATGCAATATCAGCGGACGTACTCAATGACCACACGGCGGTTGGGTTCGGTGCCGGTGGAGTGGGTGGTGATGTTGTCCATGTCCTGCAGGGCCGCGTGGATCACATGCCGCTCATAGGCGTTCATGGGCTCCAGGGTGGTGCGGCGGCGGGCCTTCAGAACCTGCTGGGCCTTCTTCCTGGCATACCGGCGCAGGCTCTCCTCCCGCTTCTCCCGGTAGGACTCGGCGTCCACGCTGATGCGGACGTGGCCTTCCACACTGCGGTTGACCGCGTAGTTGGCCAGATGCTGAATGGCGTCCAGGGTCTCACCCCGGCGGCCGATCAGGTAGCCCAGATCCTCTCCCACCAGATCCACCTTGAAGCTGCCGTTCTCGGCCTTATAGCAGTGGGGGACCGCCTGGGAGTTCATATTCTCCAGCAGGCCCTTGATAAATGTCTCGATCTTCTCCTCCACGGAGCCGGGCTCCGCAGGGGTGTAGGTCTTGGGCTTCTTGGGAGCCTCGGCCTTCTTCTCCTTGGGGGCCTTGGGGGTCTCCGGCTTCTTCTCGGCCTTGGGAGCCTTGGGCGCCGCGGCCTTCTTCTCCGCCTTGGGCGCTTCCGGCTTCTTCTCGGCCTTGGGCGCTTCCGGCTTCTTCTCGGCCTTGGGCGCTTCCGCCTCAGGCTTCTTCACAGGCGCCGTGGGCTTCTTGGACCGGGAGGCGGAGCCAAGAGCGGACTTGGGAGCCGCCGGCGCCGCGGGAACGGGGTCCGGGACCTCGTAGGTCACCTGCACCTTGGCAGGCTGGGCGCCGAAGCCCAGGAAGCCGGTCTTCGCCTGCTGCAGCACCAGAACAGAAACGCTGTCCCGGTCCAGCCCCAGCTGGTTCAGAGCCGATTCAATGGCCAGGTCAATGGTCTTGCCGGTGGTAACAAGGGTCTTTTCCATGGCTTATCCCTCCTTGGATGCGTAGCGGTTGGGGTCGTAATTGCGGCCCTTGCAGTAAGGACGGCTGGGAATGCCAGACATGCAGCTTTCCGCCGGGGCCGCCTCGGGGGCTTTGCCCTTTTTGACCGCGTACTCCTTGGCGGCGGCTTCCTTCTCCGCCTGGAGCCGGTCGCGCTGCTGCTTCTGCAGCTTCTTCTTGCTGGTGTTCTCGGTGATGCCCTCGGGGTTGGCAGCCCGGCGCTCGGCCCGGACGCGCTCCTTCTCGGCCTCGATCCGGTCCTCTTCCAGAGCCTTCTTCAGCCGCTCGGCGTCCTCGGCGTCGTAGATCTTGCGGTAGCGGCTGGTCATAATGGGATCGGTGATCATTCTCACCACGCCGCCGACGAACCAGTACAGGGACAGTCCGGCGGACACGGTGAAGCCGATCCACAGGGACATCAGCGGCGACATCCACATCATAGTCTTCATGGACTGGTTCTGCTGAGAATTCTTCGCCGCTTCCTTGTCCTGAACACCCTTTTCGTTGGTGATGACGGAGTTGTTGGTCTTCTGGCTGATCCACATCTGCAGCACCTGAGAGGCGGCGGAGACCATCGGAATCAGGAAGGCGCCCACGTGGGCCCAGTCCCAGACCCAGGTGGAGGAGAAGATGTTGAACTGGGGAACCGAACCCAGGTCCACACCCAGGAAGATGAAGTTGATTCCCTTCAGTGTTTCGGGGTTGATATTGGGAATGGCCGCCTTCAGCTCTTCGGTAAACCGGGGAATGGCCTGAGCCGCCACCACCTGTTCATAATAGGTGTTGCCGAAGAGGCTGGGGTCGGCGGTCTTGATGACGCTGACGATCTGATTGGCCACCTCGACAGGCTCCATCAGGATATAGGTGATGGGCTGTCGGATGACGGTGAACAGAGGGAACAGGATCAGCAGGGGGATAAAGCTCCACAGGCAGCCGCTGCCCATGGAGACGCCCTCCTTCTGGTACAGCTCCTGAAGGGCCTGATTCTGCCGCTGGGGATCGTTGGCGTACCTGCGCTGGATCTCCTGCTGCAGCGGGGCCAGGCGGGACATCTTCATGGTACCCTTCTTGGCCTTGGCGTTCATGGGCAGCAGGATCAGCTGCACCAGAACGGCGAACAGGATCATGGCCACGCCGTAGTTGTTGGTCAGTTGGTAAAGCTGGCCCAGAAGCCAGCCGAATGGCACAGTGACAATGTCGCTTAACTGGAATGCGAGAAACATGGACAAGCCTCCTTCGTAATTGCCATGCCGTTTTGGTCCGTGGGAAAGTCAGGCGGTCTTACGGCACAGGGTCGTAAATATCGCCTTTGTAAAATGGATGGCAGCGCAGGAGCCGGCGCAGGGCCAGCCGTCCGCCCTTCCATGCCCCATAGCGTTCAATCGCCTCCAGGGCATAGGCGCTGCAAGTGGGACGGAACCGGCATTTCCCCGGAAACAGAGGTGAGATGCCGCGCTGATAGCAGCGGATCAGGAAGATCAGCACTTTTTTCATTGTCCGCGCTCCTTCAGAATCCCGGCCTTTCCGGCCAGATGGAGGCAGCTTTTCGTCAGGCGCTGAAAGCTGGCGTCCACGCAGCGGCTGCGGGCCACTACCACAATGTCCCAGCCGGGCTGGAACTTCTCCTCATTCAGACGGTAAATTTCTCTCAGGCGGCGGCGGACACGGTTTCGCACATGAGCCTTGCCCAGCTTCTTGCTGACGGTGATCCCCACCCGGTTCTCCGGGCTGCGGTTCCTCCGGGCATAGAGCACCAGATACCCGTCGGCAAAGCCGGAGGTGTGGTACAGCCGGCGAAAAACATGGTTCAATTTCAGGCTGGTTGAAAATCTCATGGCGATCCCTCCAGAAAAAGGGAGCGGGGCGAATGCTGCATTCACCCCGCTGTAGCTCCCGTTTCGCTTGCTCGCGCGTTACTTCCCCGGGTCATTCCGGCGGACGCGTCAGGCGGACAGAACCTTGCGGCCCTTTGCACGGCGGCGGGCCAGGACCTTACGGCCGTTAGAAGTAGCCATTCTCTGCCGGAAACCGTGGACCTTGGCACGATGACGGCGGCTGGGCTGATAGGTACGCTTCATCTTCGGATACACCTCCTGTCAAAAATCAATATGCTCGACAGCCGATGATCGGCCGCAGCAACACAAGTGGGATATGACAACAGCAGTCATGCTGAATCATTATAATCGAAAAAAACCGTTTGGTCAATCTTTTTTTCAGAATTTCTCGGACTTTTCCCGGTCAATTTTCCCAGGTCCCCGCCAGCTTGGCCAGAACCCGGTCATATTCCGGCGAATCCGGGGCATAGGGCGTGGGCTGGTAGTCATTGCGCCCGGAAATGGAACTGACGCAGGCCGGAACCAGAGTCAGCTCCCCCAGCTCCACGGTGCCGTCGGCGCCGCGGATAACCTCCTGCCGCGCCAGGGCCGTGTCGAAGTCGTCGGGGCAGGTATTTCCGCCGAAGCTGAAATTGCCCAGGGAGTAGAAAATCACCCCGCCGTTGTATGACTCCACCGGCTGCAGCACATGGGGATGGGTGCCGAAGACGATGTCCGCCCCGGCGTCGATGGCCGCCCGGCCCGCCTGGATCTGCGCCTGGGTGGGCTGATAAGTCCCCTCCACGCCCCAGTGGGCCGCCACCACAATCACGTCGGCCCCCTGGGCCTCCAGCTGTTCGATGTCCTCGGCCATGTCCTCCAGATCCAGCCGGTAGTAGACCATGCCGTACAGGCCGATGGTCAGCCCCCGCTCAGTGGTCACCAGGGCCGTTCCGTCCCGTTCCACGTAGGGCAGCTCCGCCTCCTGCAAAGTCTGCACGGTCTGATCGTATCCCCGCTGTCCGAAGTCCATAGTGTGGTTGTTGGCCAGGGTCACGGCCTCCACGGAGTTTTCCGTCAGGATGTTTACATAATCCGCCGGTCCCCGGAAGTTGTGCTTTTTCTCCACGGGATAGCAGTCCTCGCCGCAGAGGGCGCCCTCCAGGTTGACCATGGTAAAGTCGTCTGTCCCAAACCACTCCATCACATTCCGGAACGGATAGGAATAATCCTGGCCCACGGTCTGGACGAAGCCCACGGGCGCGTAGTAGTTCCTGGGATGGCACCCCAGGGTGCAGTCCCCGGCAAAGGTCAGCACGAACCGCTCCGCTTCCGGCTCGGCGGCGGTCTCCGCGGCCGGGACGGCGGAGACGGTCACGGCGGCGGGCAGGGCCGAAGCCGTCGGTTCCGCCCTTGCGGTACTCCCGCAGGCGCACAGCAGGCTTCCCGCCAGCAGCAGGCTCACCACGATCTTACCGGCTTTTCCCACGGCAATCCGCCCCTTCCTCAGTATGATCCTCAGCCCTGTTCCTGGGCCCGCTTCTTCATCAGGCTGCGCATGCGGGCGGCGTGATCCAGTTCCCGCTTGCGGATGCGCAGGCTCTTGGGCGTGCACTCCAGCAGCTCGTCGTCGCCCAGGAACTCCAGGCACTGCTCCAGGGAGAAGATCCTTGGCGGCGTCAGCCGCAGAGCGTCGTCGGAGCCGGCGGCGCGCATGTTGGTCAGCTGCTTGCGCTTGCAGACATTGACGTTCATATCCTCATTGCGGCTGCAAATGCCCACCACCATACCGGCGTACACGGGAGTGCCGGGGGTGATGAACAGGCTGCCCCGCTCCTGAGCCGCCGCCAGGCCGTAGGCCACGGCCTCGCCGGTCTCAAAGGCCACCAGGGAGCCCACCTGACGCCGCTCGATCTCGCCCTTCACGGGGGCGTAGTCCGCCAGGACCGAGGACATGATGCCCTCGCCCCGGGTGTCCGTAAGGAACTCGTTGCGGTAGCCGAACAGGCCCCGGGAGGGGACCAGGAACTCCAGGCGGTAGCGGCTGCCCATGGGGGTCATGCTCTGCAGATCGCCCTTCCGGCGGCCCATTTTCTCGATGACCGCGCCCATACACGCCTCGGGCACGTCGGCCACCATGCGCTCGATGGGCTCGCAGAGCTTGCCGTCGATGGTCTTGGTCAGCACACGGGGGGTGGACACGGAGAACTCGTAGCCCTCCCGCCGCATGGTCTCCATGAGAATGGACAGGTGCATTTCCCCCCGGCCCGCCACATTGAACGCGTCGGTACCCTGCTCGGTGACGTGGAGGGACACGTCCTTCAGCAGTTCCCGCTCCAGCCGGTCCCGCAGATTCCGGGAGGTGACGTACTTGCCCTCCTTGCCGGCGAAGGGAGAGTCGTTGACGGCGAAGGTCATTTCAATGGTGGGGTCGCTGATCTTCACGAAGGGCAGGGGCTCGATGCGGTCCGGGGCGCAGAGGGTACGGCCGATGGTGATGTCGGCCATGCCGGACAGGGCCACGATCTCACCGGCGGAGGCCTCCTGAATGGGCTGCTTGCCCAGGCCGTCGAAGGCGTACAGCGCCACCACCTTGCCCTTCTGGCAGGTGTCGGAGTCGTGGTAGTCGCAGATGGTCACTTCCTGACCCACCCGTATGGTCCCCCGCTCCACCCGGCCCACGGCGACGCGGCCCACATAGTCGTTGTAGTCGATGGAGGACACCAGCATCTGCAGAGGTCCGGCGGCGTCGCCCTCGGGGGCGGGAATATAGTTTACAATGGTCTCGAAGAGGGGCGTCAGATCCGTGCCCGCCTCGTCGGGACCGTAGGACGCGGTACCCTGGCGGCCGGAGCAGAAGACTGTGGGAGAGTTAAACTGCTCGTCGGTGGCGTCCAGATCCAGCAGCAGCTCCAGAACCTCGTCCATGACCTCATGGACCCGGGCGTCGGGCTTGTCCACCTTGTTCACGGCCACAATGACCTTGTGTCCCAGCTCCAGAGCCTTCTGGAGCACAAACCGGGTCTGGGGCATGGGACCCTCGGCGGCGTCCACCAGCAAAATGACGCCGTTGACCATCTTCAGAATCCGCTCCACTTCGCCGCTGAAGTCGGCGTGGCCCGGGGTGTCCACGATGTTGATCTTATAATCCTTATAGTAAACCGAGGTGTTCTTGGCCAGGATGGTGATGCCCCGCTCCCGCTCCAGGTCCCCGGAGTCCATGACCCGCTCCACAGTGGCCTGGTTTTCCCGGTAGATGCCGCCCTGCTTCAGCATTTCGTCCACCAGGGTGGTCTTGCCGTGGTCAACATGGGCAATGATGGCAATGTTTCTGATCTTGTCCTGAGATACCATGGGATGATCTCCTTATATTGAAAGTAAAAATAATTCTCATACAATTCCAATTTTTAAATATAGCACATTGCCGAAGAAATTGCAACACATTTGGCAAGGAACACAAGAAAAAACGTCAAAAGCCCCAGGTTCCGGGCGCGTCCTTTCCGGCGGGTCCCGTCCGCGAGGCATTTCGGAAGACAGCGGCGGGCCAACACGCGGGGGGCTTTTTCAAAAATCGCGAATTTGCTCTGTTGATTTGGCTTTTTCTATGGTACAATGACAAAAACAGCTTGGCCGCGTATGGAGGGTCCGCCTATGGACAGTGTCAACAAGACCTTATACATTCCCCTCTTCGGCAAGGCATACATCAGCCGCAGAGGGATTCTTCTAAACGACCCGATGGCGGAACGGATCTGGGCGGCGGAGGGCTTTCCTCTGAAGGGCAAGTCCCGGTCCAGGTGGCTGGCCTGTTATATGGCCATGCGGGCGGCGGTCTTTGACCGATGGCTCCGGGAACAGCTGGCTTTGGACCCCGCAGCCGCCGTGGTGCACATTGGCTGCGGAATGGACAGCCGGTGCCTTCGGGTGGACCATGGGCAGGGGCTTTGGTTCGACCTGGACTTCCCGGAGGTGATCCGCCAGCGGCGGCGGTACTATCCGGAAACGGACCGGTACAAAATGCTGGGATCAGACGTTCGGTCAGCGGATTGGCTCTCCCCCCTTCCCGGCGGAAACGCCGTGGTAGTCATGGAGGGCGTGAGCATGTACCTGCGCCCGGAGGAACTGAGCGGCGTTCTGTCCCGGCTCCGGGAGCACTTCGCCTCGGTCCGGCTGCTCATGGACTGCTATACGGAACTCGCCGCCAAAGCCTCCCGGGTACGCAGCCCCATCAACGACGTAGGCGTGACCCAGGTCTGCGGTCTGGACGATCCCAGGGCCGTGGAAGGCAGCGGCCTGCGCTTCCTGCGCCAGCGGGACATGACTCCCGAGGAACTGATCCGGCAGCTGCCGGGATGGGAACGGGTCATTTTCCAAACCGTCTTCGCCGGACGCTTTGCCCGGAAACTGTACCGGCTCTATGAATACGAAGGAGGAGCCTTATGATCTCAAAAGCGGCCCTGCGGACCGCAGGCTGTGTCAAGCCGACAAGCATGTTAAGAAATCGTATGAAACAGGAGGAACCGCCATGCCGTACGCCCACAAAAACGGCTCCCTGGAATTGACCTCCGGGCATATGCCCTACATCCGCTTCGGCACAGGGCCAAGGCCCCTGGTCATGCTCCCGGGGCTGGGAGACGGCCTTCGGTCCGTGAAGGGTACGGCCCTGCCCATGGCCTTCGCGTACCGGGCCTTTGCCAAGGCGTTTACCGTCTATGCCTTCAGCCGGATCACGGACCTGCCCCCAGGCTATACCACCCGGAATATGGCCCGGGACCAGGCGGAGGCCATGGACCGCCTGGAGATCGGCCGGGCGGATGTGATCGGCATATCCATGGGCGGCATGATCGCCCAGCATCTGGCCATAGACTTTCCGGAAAAGGTGGGCAAGCTGGTGCTGACCGTCACCGCCTCCAGGCCAAACCCCATTCTCACGGCGTCCATCCGGGAGTGGGTCTCCCTGGCCCGGGAGGGAGACCACACCGGCCTCATGGAGAGCAACCTGCGCAGGATCTACTCCCAGGACTATTACCGAAAAAACAAATGGCTGGTCCCCATTCTGGGCAAGCTCACCAAGCCAAGGTCCTACGACCGGTTCTTCATCCAAGCCGAAGCTTGCCGGACCCACGACGCCTGCGCCCACCTTTGCCGGATTCAGTCCCCCACCCTGGTTGTGGGCGGCGGACTGGACAACACCCTGGGCGGCGAGGCCTCTTTGGAAATCGCGAACCGGATTCCCGGAGCGCGGCTTCAGATGTATCCCTTCATGGGCCACGGCCTTTATGAGGAGGCCGGAGATTTTAACCGGAGAATCCTGGATTTTCTGGAATCCGAAGGCGATTGGGAGGAAGAATGAGGAAACTGACCGTGGAAGATGTGGGCAGGGACTTAAGCGCCCTGCCGCCCAACTACAAAACCGGGGACGCAGACGCCCTGATCCGCAGGTACATCCGGGAAAAGGCCGACGTGTCCCCCCTGCGGCCCCATGTCCTGACCCGGCAGCAGTTTCACCGGATCTATTACTACGTGCCGCTGAAGCAGATGAAGCGCCCCCAGGACCGGATGGCTTTCATCCATTGTCTCCTTCCCCGGCGGTCCAGCCGCTCACATAGGGCCGCTTGCCCGCCAGAACATCGTCGTAGAACTCCTGCTTCCAGTCGATGTAGTCCAGGGCCTTCTGAAGCTGCGCCTGCCGGGCAAGCAGAGCTTCCCGCTTGCCTTCCAGAAATGCCTTTCGGGCGGGGATGGTGCCTGGCCCGGCCATGCACAGGGCCAGAAAATCCTTCATCTCCGCCAGGCTCAGGCCGCAGTTTTTCAGGCAGAACAGGCTGTTGATCCAGTCGATGTCCCGGTCGTCGAAGATCCGCCGGTTGTTCCCGTCCCGCTTCACATGGGGGACCAGGCCCTGGTTGCAGTAGAATTTCAGGGTCTCATAGGGCAGGTTGGTCAGGGCGCAGGCTTGCTTCATGGTATACATAGAAATTCTCCCTAAAAAAGTTCTTGACCGGTAGTAACTACCGTCTGCTATGATTTTACCATCCCCCCGGAATATTTGCAACAAGATCCCCTAAGAAGCCGCCCTCCCCTGGACCCCTCCCGGCGCGCTTCTCGTTTCGTGCCGGTATTGCCTTAAGCGCCAAATCGGCGGGGTGAGCGTGTGCAGCGTAAGCATCCTGGCAGCTGCCCAGACGGAAGTCTGCATAGAAGCAACGGATGTCCGCAATTTCTGCTGTTTAAAGTCCATAAGCATGAACAAAAATAAGGCAAGGAGAATGATTATGTCCAAAAACGTTTTGATCCTGTCCGGAAGTCCCCGGAAAAGCGGCAATTCCGACCTGCTGTGCGACGCCTTTCTCAAGGGCGCCGCGGAGGCCGGCCATCGGGTGGAGAAGATCCGGGTGGCCGAAAAGCGGATCGGCTTCTGCCGGGGCTGCTACGCCTGCAAAGGCACCGGCGTCTGCGCCATTCGGGACGACATGGGGCAGATCCTGCAAAAGATGGTGGATGCCGACGTGCTGGTCCTGGCCAGTCCCGTGTACTTCTACTCCATCGACGCCCAGCTCAAGGCCCTGATCGACCGGACCGTGGCCCGGTGGCAGGAAGTCCGGGACAAGGAGCTCTACTACATCATGACCGCCGCCGATGAAGGCCGGGCCGCCATGGAGACCACCCTGGCCTGCTTCCGGGGCTACGCCGACTGCATTGAAGGCGCGAAGGAAATGGGCGTGATCTACGGCTCCGGCGTCTACGAAAAGGGCGAGGTTCTGGACACCAAGGCCATGGACCAGGCCTACCAAATGGGCAAAGCCCTGTGACCCCCCTGCCAATTCCGTGACGCGAACCAACCGCCGATAAAATCAAAACGCAGCCGCCGACACGCTTCCCGGTCGGCGGCTGCTTCTTAGCTGATTGGTTCTGGCAAAGAATCCCGGCCGGGGTCACGGCCTCGGATCAATAGTTCTCGGCGCGGAGCTCGAAATAGCTCTGGGGGTGATCGCAGGTGGGGCAGACCTGGGGAGCCTTGGTGCCGACCACAATGTGGCCGCAGTTGCGGCATTCCCACACCTTGACCTCGGACTTTTCAAATACCTGGGCGGTTTCCACGTTCTTCAGCAGGGCCCGGTACCGCTCCTCGTGGTGCTTTTCAATGGCGGCCACGGCGCGGAACCGGGCGGCCAGCTCGGGGAAGCCCTCCCGCTCCGCCGTCTCGGCAAAGCCGGCATACATGTCCGTCCATTCGTAGTTCTCACCGTTGGCGGCCGCGGCCAGGTTTTCGGCGGTGGAGCCGATGCCCTCAAGCTCCTTGAACCACAGCTTGGCATGCTCTTTTTCGTTTTCCGCGGTTTTCAGGAACAGGGCGGCGATCTGCTCGAAGCCCTCCTTCTTGGCCTTGGAGGCGAAATAGGTGTACTTATTGCGAGCCTCGGACTCGCCGGCGAAGGCCGCCATCAGGTTCTTCTCCGTCTGCGTACCGGTGTATCGATTTGCCATGGGTAAAGTCTCCTTTTCTTGGATGATACGACTATCTTACTATAAACCTTTCCCAAAAGCAAGGGGATTTTCGGCGAACCCAAGACGGAAGGACCGGGCGCTTTCCCCCCGCGGGAAGATTCCTTCGGTTGACTTGCTCCTGCCGTTGCCCTATAATAGTCTCAGGACAGAGCAAACGGAGGAAGCCCCGGGCCGGCCATGATCCGCCGCGGTGACGGTTTCCGTCCGGTGTGCCTCTGCTTTTTCAATCACGAAAGGAGAAAGCACAATGGAACGGGTATGCAAATTTCTGAAAGACGCCGGTGTGTACTACCTGGCAACCGCAGAGGGCGATCAGCCCCGGGTGCGGCCCTTTGGCACGGCCCACATCTTTGAAGGAAAGCTCTACATTCAGACCGGAAAGGTCAAGCCGGTGTCCAGGCAGCTCCGGGCCAACCCCAAGGCGGAGCTGTGCGCCTTCCACAACGGTCAGTGGCTCCGCCTGGCCGGGGAGCTGGTGGAGGATGACCGGGTAGAGGCCCGCAAGTCCATGCTGGACGCCTATCCCAGCCTGCGGAACATGTACGACGAGAACGACGGCAACACCCAGGTGCTGTACTTCCGGAATGCCACCGCCACCTTCTCCTCCTTCACCGCCCCGCCTGAGGTCATCCATTTCTGAGGGCTCCATATGTTCCGAAAGAAAAAGAGGAAAGCGTCCTACGACCGGGAGAACCAAAGGCCGGTGATCCGCTCCAGCATCTGCACCGGAGAGCAGGTCGCGGGCTTTCAGGACATCCACACCGGGAAATTCCACGAGGTTCAGCTGATCCGCGATGACCGTGACCTGGCGGAATTTCTGGAGCTGTACGGAATATCTGAGACAGACCTGGGGCGGACATACTGAACGCCTTCCCAGAAGAAAGGCGGGAAACGGGACGGCCTGGGCAAGGCCGTCCCGTTATTCTGATTGCGAAGCGGCGGGGCTGGGGAAGCTCTGATTCCATCGGCCAGAGCGGATGCGTACCAATCCCCTTATACACGCCCGACGGTTATCCCATCCCATACGTTCCCGTAAGTGGGTCCTGAAACAGCGGAATCTGAGGCTGCGCGAAGGTGAACGCCGCAAACAGCACACCCAACAGGCAGATCCCGGCGAAGGCGAGCCACGGCCCTTTGCGGGTCAGAGGGTCCTTCCGGAAAAGCCGCCATTCCAAAAAATAGGCCAGTGCCGCGGAAACGTAAAAGATTCCGATGTTGACCCAGTCCGGGTACGTTCCGAAAACGCCTCTGCCGGTGTAAAACAGCACCGGGATCAGCGCAAGCCCCAGCAGGATTCCCAGCCCCTTGACGGGCCAATAGTCTTTTCTGTCCCGGAAGAACGGGCGCTGAATCAGGGCAAAGAGAAACATTGGCCAAAACAGCAGCTTCATATGCTCCCAGGTGGATTCGTTGACTCCGGAAAAGGGCGCGCTCAGAAGGCTTCCGCCTGTCCAGTCATACAAAAAATGCAGAAGCGTGCCCAACAGCGTGCTGAAGGCGAAGCCTGCCCCCTGCCAAAGAAACGATGTCCGTTTCATATTCTGCCCCCTCATGGATTTGATTACAAATATGATATGCGCGCCAACGGAAAAAAGTCTCCCGGCACAAAGAATGGACTTTCCCTTCCCGGGCGGATGTGATAAAATGACGGCAAAGGGAGGGGATGCCATGATTCGGAATTTTGAGGATTTTTGCGGCGCGCTGCAGCAGTGCGGCTTCTCCATGGGCGGCGGCAACGCCAAGCGGATTTTTGCCCTCATCGACTATGACTGGCTGGAGCAGGATCTGCTGGACACCCCGGTGAAGTGGCACTGCGGCGATCCGGAGACGGACCCCTGGGAATGGCGGATGCGGGTACTGGAGGAGCGGACGGACATTGCCTATGCCAAGGTGTTCTTTAAAACCAGCGGCTTTATTGCAAAAGCCTGGTATCCCTATTTTTACGCCGTCCGCAGACAGGGCGAGTCCTTTGCCGAAGCCTATGACCGGGGCGGGGTCAGCCATACGGCGAAGCGGATTTACGAAATCGTGTGCCGCGGGGAAGCGGCCCTTCATGAGATCAAAGCCCTGGGCAGCTTTCAGAAAGCGGATAAGGCAAGCTTTGACCGGGCGCTGGTGGAGCTGCAAATGGGCATGTTTCTGACCATGACCGGACGGAAGCAGAAGAAAAACAAATACGGCATGGAATACGGCTGGAACAGCACCGTCTTTACCACCGTGGAGCGATTCTGGGCAGAGCGGGGATTTGAAATTCCTCCCTTGGACCCGGTGGAAAGCTATGGGAAAATCCGCCAGCAGATTCTTCTGCTGAATCCGCAGGCAGAGGAAAAGACGATTCGGAAGTTTATTTTGGGGCATGCCGCCGGACCGGTTTGGTGATTGGCCCCGGAAACGCTCCGCCCACGGTGTTCTCTCGGCAAATCATTTTGGAGGAAGAAATATGGAGAATATATCACTATTTGATATGCCGGAAGTTGTCCAGGAGCAGATCGCGCTGAAACCGGAGACTTCCATTGATGTTGTGAAAATGGAATTTGCCGGTGGGGAGACATGCTCCTGGCAGGCGTTGTTTTCCGGGTTTGACACGCTCCATGCCATCACCTATTCGTCCGGCATTGACTTTGTCTATCAGCTCATCAATCTGTTTGAGCAGACCGAGATCCTGTTCGGCTGTGACGAGGTGATCTCCTACTCGCTGCAGGAAGTGATGGCCTATCAGTGCAAAACCGTGGAGCGTATGCGCTCTGCCGCCGGCAAGATAAAATTGGATCTGGTCTCCCGCATGGAAGAAGGGGCCCTGCGCTTTTATGTCGCCCACAGCGTGCTGTCTCACGAGAAGATCTATCTGCTGTCTGCCAGGGATGGACGCAAGCGGGTGATTATGGGATCGGCCAATCTGTCCCGCCCGGCATTCAGCGGGTATCAGCGGGAGAATATTTGCTATGTGGACGGCGAGGAAGCCTATGATTGGTATTGGGATCGCTACTGCCAGCTTCGGGAAGACTGTACCGACCAGATTGCGAAAGAAACCATGCTTTTCGCCGACGACGGAGCCCACCTGGACGAATTGCCCATCGCCAGAGCGGTGAAAGTGAAAAAGGCATTGGTTCTGCAATCTTCCGGGGAAGCCAAAGAGGAAGTGCGTTTTGCCTTGGATGTGAAGAACCTGGCCGGAAAATTTGCCCCCTCCGTTCCAAAGCCCAATAAGCAGGGAAAGCTGATACTTTCCCCGGAAAAATTAAAGTCGATTCGCCAACGGGTCATGGACGCGCAAAAGCAGGAAAAAGAGCTGCAAAGCGAGTATCCGCAGTTGGAAGTATTTCCCGAAGAAATGCTGGTCCGGCTCAATGGCGAGGATCTGGACCTGCGTCCGCCAAAAGCGGATATCGCCAAAGACGTTTCGCTTTTCCTGAAATATATGGACGGATACGAAAAATTCCACGGAGACGTGACCGGAATGCAGCGGCGGTACTTTGAATTCGCCAACTGGTTTTTCTGCTCACCGTTTATGGCGTGTATGCGGGATATGGCGGTACGCTATAACCAGAATCTGCTTCCCTACCCTGTGTTCGGCCTGGTTTACGGTCAGAGCAAGGCGGGAAAAACCAGCTTTCTGGAAACCCTGCTGAAAATGATGATCGGTCAGAAGACGAAAATCTCAGCGCCTGACTTTACACGTTCCAGTATCGAGGGACTGAAGCGAACCGTAAAAGGCGCGCCGATCATCGTAGACGACTTGACCAATGCCCGATTTAATCAGCACGCCATTGAGACCATTAAAAACGACGATTTCGGCGTGGCAGACAGACTTTTGCACTATCCCGCCGTGGTCATCAGCGCCAATGAAGATGTAAAAGCGGTGGCGCCTGAGGTGATCCGCCGCACCGTGGTTTGCAGAGTGCAGGCAGGCCTTACCAACACGGAAGTGATGCGCAGCAGCGTGGTGCGAACGGTGCAGCGGGAAGTGGGGACAGCCTTATACCGGGAGTATCTGCGGCGTATGCTGGAACTTGTTTCCGACTTGCTGGAAGAAATGAAGAGCGACGAATCGGAGAGCGCGCCGGACATTCTTGCCGAGTCTTCCCGTGTGCTGTCAGAGATCTTCCGTGAGTATTCGGAGGTTCCCACCCCGGACTACATACGTCCCCTTGCCTTGGAGGACTATTTCAGCGAAAAGGTCACCGGCAGCTATGCCATCAAGACCATCCGCACCGCATGGAATACCAGCCGCTCCTCCTTTGAAATATCTGAGCGCGGCAATGAAGTCCGATACAATGCCGGCGCTACCTGGGAAGCAGACCGCATTCTGAAGGAACTTCCCGAAACCCTGGAAGCCCGCAAGTCCAGAGAGTGGGTCATCATGAATCTGGGAGAAGCGAGAACGTTTTTTGACATTCCCTTTAAAAAGTCCTGGCTGAACCGGTTCCAAAAGAAGTAAGGTTATGAAGCCATGCCGCAACCCGGGCGGGCTTTCGCAGACCGACGGCCTCATATTGGTGAAGGGCGCGGGGGGTATGGGCTCCGGGGGATCTGCCGCCCGTTGAGGCCCAGATTGACCACCTCCCACCCGTTTTCCAGTCCCAGCAGCTCCGGCCACCGATCCCCGGGAGCATACCGGTCAGCCAGATAGGACCGAGGGTCCCAGCCGTAGGTATTGGAATCTCCAAAGCACAAGATCCGCATGGTTTTCATTCACCTCCCAGGAAAGATCCGGGCGCACTTAGGCGCCTCTGATTCAATCGGCAAAAGCTGGCACCGAGGGATTTTTGGCACAGCGGAACGTTCAAAAAGCGGAGAAATCCTGTATGGATTTCCCGCTTTTTGAGTTGCGCGGATAGGGCAAAAGATCCGGTTCTCAGCCGCAGACGACTGGGTCAGGGCTTCGTCATATCTTTTTCAAAACAAATACCGCAACAGAACGACTGGGAATTTCCATTTTCCTTCCATCAAACGGAATGTCCGGCTCAAAAGGCTTTTCAAAGGATGTGCACAGCTCCAGATTCCAGCCAAATTCTTCCGGCGGCGCGGGCAAGCTCTGCCAGTGCGCCTCCCAATGCGCGTTGACGGCCAGGAACACCGCGTCATCCTCCGTGTTCTGCCCATTGCGTCCGCTGAATAAGATTCCAATTTGATGGGAGTAATAGCCGGCGGCGCTGTTCCATGGAACTCCATGGTGCATGGACAGGTCCGGCCACCCACAGGACGCAGGTTCGGTCTTTCCGCGCAATATCGGATGCGCTTTGCGAAAGCGAATCATTTCGCAGACAAATTCAAAGAGGTTTGCATTGTCAGACAGCTGCTCCCAGTTGAGCCAGCTGATCTCGTTGTCCTGACAATAGGCGTTATTGTTTCCATACTGTGTATTTCCAAATTCATCTCCGGCTAAAAACATGGCCGCCCCTCTGCTGCACAGCAGCACAGCAAAAGCATTGCGGCACAGCTTCTGCCGCAGCGCGCTTACTTCCGGGTCATTGGTTTCCCCTTCCACGCCGCAGTTCCAGCTGAAATTGTCATTGGCGCCGTCTGTATTGTCCCAGCCGTTTTCCCGGTTGTGCTTCTCATTATAGGCATACAGGTCATGCAAGGTAAATCCATCATGACACGTAATAAAATTGACCGAAGCGTTTCTCCGTTTTTCCGGAGGATATAGGTCGGGAGAGCCGCAGATGCGCATAACGGCGGCTTCCGCGAAACCATTGTCCCCCTTGAGGAACCTGCGCATATCGTCCCTGTATTTTCCGTTCCACTCCGCCCAGCGGTTCCAGTCCGGAAAAGAGCCCACCTGATACAGCCCGCCCGCGTCCCACGCTTCCGCGATCAGCTTTACATGACCCAGGACGGGGTCATAGGCCAGGCTTTCCAACAGCGGCGGCTCCGAAAGCGGCGCGCCGTCTTCATCACGGCCAAGGATGGAGGCCAAATCGAACCGAAAGCCATCTACACGGTATTCAATTACCCAATGCCGCAGACAGTCCAGAATAAACTGCCGGACCACAGGATGATTGCAGTTGAGGGTGTTGCCCACACCTGAGAAATTGTAATACTTCCCATCCGGCGTAAGCATATAATACACTTTGTTGTCGATCCCCTTAAAGGAAAAGAAGGGTCCCCTTTCATCTCCTTCGGCGGTATGATTGATGACAACATCCAAAATCACATCAATGCCATGGGCATTGAGGGTGCGAATTAATTCCTTGAGCTCCGTACCTTCTCTGTTGTATTCGAGAGAAGCGGTATAGCTGGTATTCGGGGCAAAGAAGCATACCGTATTGTAGCCCCAGTAGTTTAAAAGCCGCCGTCCGTCCACTATGCGCAAATCCGCCGTTTCGTCAAATTCGAACACCGGCATTAACTCCACGGTGTTGACCCCAAGTTTCCGCAGATACGGGATTTTTTCCATAAGGCCGGCAAAGGTACCCGGATGATTTACCTTGGCGCTTGCATGCCTGGTAAATCCCCGCACATGTGTTTCATAAATCACCATGTCCTGAAACGGGACATACCGGTTCTTGAAGCCTCCCCAATCAAAACTGTCTTTTACCACACGGGCATGATACGAAACATCCTGCTCTTTTTGATTCCCCCAGGTGCTCTGTCCGGTGACGGCTCGGGCATACGGGTCCAAAAGATATTTTGTGCCGTCAAAGACCATTCCATTTTTCGGGTCATAAGGACCGTCCATGCGGTACGCGTATTCCATCTCACCAATGTCCAAATCAAAAACGATCATGGAATAAACATGGCCAATCCGGCAATCATCCGGGAAGGGCAGGATCGCGAAAGGCTCCTGTTCCATCCGGTGGAACAGACACAGCTCACACTTTTCCGCATATAGCGAATGGATTGTAAAGCTGACGCCGCCGGGGACCACTGTCGCGCCGTTGACCCGGAACAGACCCGGCCGGACACGAAAGCCGCAAATTTCACTCGTGGGCTCAGAAAAATTCATTTGCATCTGGTGTACCATAAAATCCTTCTCCTTATGTCCAATCAAGAAGACATCGCCTTGCGGCGCTGCCGAATAGGATTCTCCAATGAACAGCTTTCATTCGAATTGATTCATGATTATAAAAGAGAGTCCGCATAAAAACTCAGAATACCCAGGCGTTCCGGTAAAATTTTGGTTCCCGCAAAAATCCGGATGATCCCGCCCGGAAGTTCTGCCCAGGCCGGAATTTTTCTTTGCGGACACTTTTTAGTTTAACACCAAAAGAGGAATAAATAAAGGTACAATTTTTTAATATGCTTATCGACGTTAATCACCAGAAATTGCGGAGCAAACGTACCGGTTCCGATACCTGCGCCTTCCTTGGCTCCCCTTGTAAAGGGGGGAGCCAAGGCGGCCCTGCGGGCCGCAGGCCGGATCAGCGGAAACGCTTGGATTTCAAGGAAGCGCCGGACTGAGCATCCGGGAAACGCCTCCGCCGCTGCTCATCACCGCCTTGTGGAACAGCCCCTCGGTCAGCGGACTCAAGACATGCTGCTGGACGCTCATGGCCCCGGCGCTCTGGCCCATCAGGGTGATATTATCCGGGTCTCCCCCAAAGGCGGCAATATTCCGCTTCACCCATTGCAATGCCGTCAGCTGATCGTAGAGCCCGTAGTTGCCGGTACAGCCTGCCTCCTGCTTCAGTTCCGGCAGGCAGGCGAAGCCCAGAGGCCCCAGCCGGTAGTTGACGGTGACGCCGATTACGCCTTTCGCGGGCCAGATGGGGCAGTCGAAGTGCTTTTCGTGTCCGCATCCCCCTGTGAAACCGCCGCCGTGGATATAAACCAGCACCGGCAGCCGGTCCCCCGCTTTCGCGTCGGCCGGAGTAAAGACGTTCAGAAACAGGCAGTCCTCGCTGTAGGTGTAGCGTTCCCCTTTTCGAAACTCGTTGTAGTAAAAGGCCTTTTCCGGCACATCCGCTTCGTTATAGAAGGCCCTGGGCTGGTAGGCGCAGCTGCCATAGGCCGTGGCGTCATAGATTCCCTCCCAGCCTTTCACCAGCTTGGGATACTCCCAGCGTCCGGCGGCGGCATAGCGGATGCCCTTGTAGGCAGCCACCCCGTCTACCCGCCCCGGGCAGCCCCGGACAGGGCCGCAGGAGGTGCTGACCATGTATTCCATAGACGTCTCCTTTTCCCGGGATCAATGGTTCCGGTTCCAGGCGGACATCATCCAGGGGTACTTCTTTTCGTTCTCCAGGCCGTATTCCTCCAGCTTCCGCAGCTGCTCCACCACATGGGGCATATCCATCCGCTGGACCATTTTCTCAATGGTCGCCGCCCCGGCGTCGGCCATTTCCTGCCGGGTCTTTTCGTCAGGGATATCCGGGGTAGCCATATGGTCGCCGTTTTCCCCGAAGCAGTAGCCCACGGCAGCGCTCTGATAGCCCAGACCGAACAGATCGTTAAACTGGGCGCAGGACTGGGGCTCCTTGTGGTCGTAGCCGGTGACCAGAGGCACATCCTCCAGCCGGTTCATGATCTTGTAGGCGCCCACGGTAATACTGTGAAAATCCACCATGAAGTCTTTCAGCAGATCCTGATTTTTCCTAACCTGCATCATGCAGTCCATGTACAAAATGGGAACTCCGGTCTCATCGTAAAAGTCCCGGATCATGGGGCAGATGGTCATGTGGGCAGGTCCGTGGAAGCTCAGATAGATTTGCCGCTTAAAGCCCTGGCGCAGCAGGCTGCGGGCCAGGGCGCCCAGATAGTCGATTCCCTGGCGGACGTTTCATTTTCACGGGTTTTTTCTGCCCCGTTTCATCCGTTTGTATTTTAGCAGACATGCCATGCAATTAAAATTGTGTTTTTTGCATTTTCTATTGCAAATCCGGCAATTTCTTGATATACTTTTAACAAAACAAACAAATTTTGGAGTTGATATTTGTGAAAGTTTCCGATATGATTAAAATAATGCGAAACTTTCCCATAACCAGCGAATTGGGTCAAAACGAAGTAAACGCCCGTCTGCAAAAAATGGGGTATGAACCCGGAGCCTTCTATCAGGAACTGGAAATGGACTCGCTGTATGCGGAAACCCATGAGGATATCAGCTTCTCCAATTCCACGGTACAGCTTCACAGCCATACCTTTTATGAGATTCTGTGCTGCAGCAACACCTGCGGCGCGGGATACCTTTTGGGTTCCCTGCGTTATCTGCTGGAAAAGGGAGACATTATTCTGATCCCGCCGGGAACCAGTCACCGCCCCCTGATGCCGGAGGATATGAAGGAGCCTTACAAGCGGGACGTGCTGTGGATCAACCCGGAGTTTATGGAACGGATTTGGAAGATCACCCCTGATCTGCTGCTGGGGGCCAAGCTTCAACCGCAGTTGATCCGAACCGCGGGTACCCGGTGGGAATTTCTGCAGGATCTTTTTCGGACCGGAGTCCGGGAGGCGAAAGCCAAAGCGCCGGGCTGGGAAACGATGGTAGCAGGAAACACCTTGACCATATTATCCCATCTGCATCGCATTGGCATCGATCAGAGTGCCAAGCCTCTGAAGGCGGAAAAGCCGGAGCTGCTGGAGCGGGTCATGGCCTATGTGGAAAGCCACTATGCCCAGAGGATCACCCTGTCCCAGGTGGCCCAGGCATTCTATGTCAGCGAAAGCACCATCACCCATACCTTTCAGAAGAAAATGCGCGTCAGCTTCTACCGCTACGTAACCCAGCGGCGGCTGATCGCCGCCAAGTCGCTGATCCTTCAGAATCTGCCCATGGAGGATGTGGCCGTCCAGTCCGGCTTTTCCGACTACTCCTCCTTTTACCGGGCCTTTAAGCAAGAATTCGGCATTTCCCCCCGTCAGTACCGCAATTTGCAGCCCAAGCCTGAGGATCTCTTACGTCCGATCTGGTAAAGCTTCCCCCGTTCCGGCCGAAGCCTTTTGGGGGAAGCCAAGGGCGGCCTGCGGCCGCCGGGCCTCTTGGCTCTCCTTTTTAAGGAGAACTGGCGCCGGGAGCGAAGCGGACGGTGACTGAGAGGTCCTTACCGCACTGCGTTCTTCCCGAAGCGCTGAGATAAAGGGCGTAAACCACGCAAAAAAATCCCCATCCAAAATGGATGGGGATTTATCGTATGTTGGCATTACCTATTTTCC
>CALXFT010000046.1 GCA_944387635.1 uncultured Oscillospiraceae bacterium
CCATACTCCCTCCCCAGTCACTTACATGGAATCGGAACTGCCGAAATCTTTCCTTCCGGCCTCCTCCACCATCCGGATCACCTGGGCCAGGGTGGTGTCCTGGCCCACCTTGTCCGCCCGGAGCTCCAGGTAGCCCTCGGTGTTGATGGTGGCGGCGCAGACCGTGTCTCCCGGCCCCTTCTCCACAGGTACGCTTTCCCCGGTCAGGGCGCTCTGGTCCACGGAGGCCCGGCCTTCCAGCACCGTACCGTCCACGGGAATGCTTCCGCCGGAGCGGACCAGAACCACGTCGCCCACCGCCACCTGCTCCACAGGAATCTGGAGGGTCTTCTCCCCCCTGCGGACCATGGCGGTCTTGGGACTTAAGTCCATAAGGCTGCGGATGGCGTCGCCGGTCCTGCCCTTGGCCCGGGTCTCCAGGTATTTGCCCAGGGTGATCAGGGTCAGGATCATGGCCGCGGATTCAAAGTACAAATTTTGCCGGTAACGCTCCACCATGTCCCAGTCCCCATGGCCCATGCCCCAGCCAATGCAGAACAGGGCGGCCACGCCGTAGATCAGGGCGGCCAGGGAGCCCACGGCAATGAGGGAGTCCATATTGGGGGATCTGTGCCACAGGGCCTTCAGGCCCCGGCTGTAATAGCCGCGGTTGAGATACACCGCGGGCAGGGTCAGGAAAAATTGCAGCAGAGCCGCCACCATGGCGTTCTCCAGCCCTGTATACCACCCCGGAAGGGGCAGCCCCACCATATGACCCATGGTAAAGTACATCAGCGCCAGCAGGCTGATCCCGGAGCCCAGAATGCGGACCTTCATCTCCTTTTGGGCCGCCTCCGCCGGGGCCTGAGACGCCTGTTTCGGCTTTTCCCCGTCCAGGGCGGCGTCATACCCGGCGTCGCGGACAGCCCGGATGATCCGCTCGGCGGTATCCCGGCTTTCCGCCTCCACCTGCATGGTCCCGGCCAGCAGGTTCACCTCGGCCTTCCGCACACCGTCAACCCGGCTCGTCACCTTCTCCACCCGGGCGGAGCAGGCGGCGCAGGTCATGCCGCTGACCTGAAATTTCAGTTTCATAAGTAACCACTCCTTCCATTGCGGCCCACCCTTCCGGAAAAAGCCTCGCCTTTCTTCGAATCGCAATGGGCGCAAGATTCCAGTTGACATTCTCATCTTCCATATGGTATTATTCTAACATCTGTTGCCGAAAAAACAAGTATGTACTATTTTGTACTATACTACCCAAAAAGATACCAAAGGAGGCTCTCCATATGAATCACGATAACTGTCCCGTGGAAGCCACCCTGAATCTGATTGGCGGAAAATACAAGGCGCTGATTCTCTGGCATCTGTCTGAGGGAAAACTTCGCTATTCCCAGCTGAGCAGCCGCATTTCAAAGGCCACGCCGAAAATGCTGACCCAGCAGCTGCGGGAGCTGGAGGCCCAGGACCTGATCTTCCGGGAGATCTTCCCGGTGGTCCCGCCCAGGGTGGAGTACTCTCTGACCCAGACCGGCCGGAGCCTGCTGCCCATTCTTGTGGCCATGCGGGACTGGGGCGCGCAGTACCTGCGCAGCAAAAACCAGGAACCGAGATGCTTTATGATGGGGACGGACCCCGTCAGCAGCCAAACCAACGAACTTCAGGAGGCTTTATGAACATCAAAATTCTTTCCGACAGCACCTGCGATCTTCCCAAGGAACTGGTGGAACGTTTTGACATCGGCATCGTTCCCCTGTTTGTAATCAAGAACGAAGAGGAATTTTTGGACTGTGTGTCCATCTATCCCAAGGACATCTTCGCCCATGTGGCCGCCGGCGGCAATCTGTGCTCCACCGCCGCCCGGAGCGTCGGTACTTACCAGGAGGAATTCGCCAAGTACGCCGACAAGTACGACGGCGTCATCCACATCAACATCGGCGCGGAGTTCTCCTCCAGCCACCAGAACGCCTGTCTGGCCGCCACGGAATTTGACAATGTCCGGGTGGTGGACTCCCGGAACCTGTCCACGGGCCAGGGCCTGCTGGTGCTGAAGGCCGCGGAACTGGCCAAGACCGCCGCCTCCCTGGACGAGCTGAAGGACCGGCTGGACGCCCTGACGGAGAAAGTGGAGGCCAGCTTCATCCCCAACCAGCTCAACTACCTGGTCAAGGGCGGCCGGTGCTCCTCCGCCGCGGCTCTGGGCGCCAACCTGCTGAAGCTCAAGCCCTGCATCGAGGTCCGGGACGGCAAGATGTCCGTGGGCAAGAAGTACCGGGGCGACTTCGTCAAGTGCCTGACCGCCTACATCAAGGACCGGCTGGACGGCCGGGAGGATCTGGACACAGACAGCATCATCGTCACCTACACCCAGCTGCCAGAGGGCTGCATGGAGGCGGTTCTGGAGGCCGTGAACACCTACGGCCATTTCCGCACTGTCTATCTGGCGGAGGCCGGCTGCACCGTGTCCTGCCACTGCGGCCCCAGCACCATGGGCATCATGTTTGCCCGGAAATAAGCCTTAAGCGGAATGTGGACCCTGCACATTCCGCTTTCTTTCCGAATCTTGACCGCGCTGCCCGGGCCTTCTCCGGGCGGACGTCCCCGGAGGAACTGTCATGACTTCCTACAATACCTTGCTGGACCTGGCCACGGACATCGGCTATGAGCTTGCCATGTGCGGGGCCGAGACCTTCCGGGTGGAGGAGAGCGTCAGCCGCATTCTGGCCGCCTACGGCCTGGACGCGGAGGTGTTTTCCATCCCCAACTGCCTCATCGTCACCCTTCACACCTGTGACGGCCAGACCATCACCCGCATGCGCCGCATCGGCCACCACGGCAACGATCTGGACGCCGTGGAGAAGTTCAACGCCCTGTGCCGGGCCATCTGCAACCGAACCCCGGCCCCCTCCGAGGGTCTGCAGTGGTTCCAAATGGTCCACCGGCAGCGGCTGTACTACCCCAGGCTGATCCAGTACCTGGGCTACTTTCTGGGGGCCGTGGGCTTCTGCCTGTTCTTCAACGGAAGCTTTACGGACAGTCTCTGCTCCGGCCTGTGCGGCATGCTGGTGGGCTGCGTGAATATGACCCTGGGCGCCCGGAAAGCCAACCAATTCTTCCGGACCATCGCCTCCTCCTTTCTCATGGCCATGCTGGCCTACGGCCTGGGCAGCGCGGGTCTGGCCGCGGACACGGACGCGGTCAACATCGGCGCCCTGATGCTGCTGGTTCCGGGCCTGCTGTTCACCAACGCCATGCGGGACATTATTTACGGCGACACCACCGCCGGCATCAACCGGGTGGTCCAGGTCTTCCTGGTGGCCATGGCCATTGCCCTGGGCACCGGCGGCGCCTGGCAGCTGTCGGTCCGGCTGTGGGGGGTGCCGGCCCCCGTGGAGAGCGTGGCCTACCCCATCTTTTTGCAGTGCCTGTTCGTCTATATCAGCTGCATCGGCTTTGCCATCCTGTTCAACATTCACGGCCCCGGCGTCCTGCTGTGCGCCCTGGGCGGCGCCCTGTCCTGGGCCGTCTACCGCTTCAGCCTGGAACTGGGCAGCAGCGATATTGTGGCCTACTTCTTCTCCGGGCTCTTCTCCTCGGTCTACTCCGAGACCATGGCCCGGATTCGCAAGTACCCCGCCATCTCCTACCTGGTGCTTTCCATCTTCCCCCTGATCCCCGGCGCCGGCGTGTACTTCGCCATGAGCTACGCGGTCCAGGGCCAGACGGATCTGTTCGCCGAGCAGACCATGCACACCGCCGCCATCGCAGGAATTCTGGCCGTGGGCATTCTGCTGGGCTCCACCGTGTTCCGGATGTACTCCGAGTGGAAGCTCCACCGTCACTAATCCCTTTTCTCAAAAAATCCGCGGGAACGGCGTGACTTGGTCATGCCGCTCCCGCGTTTCTTCTTCAAAGGAAAGGCGGATCACTTACGAAAATGTGACGCATATATAGGTCGCGGAAGTCTTGATCTCCACAATATAGCTTGTATTTTTTTCCAGCTTCTCCAGCTGAACGCCCGTTCCGGGCTGGAGCGTAAACGCGTCCAGGACTATGTTCCCCTGTTGGTCCCGAATCCGGAAAGCAGCCGGTCCATCACAGTTGCCATCCAAAACCATTCTTTTGGCTTGGAACACACTGTCAAAATTTAAACAGCCTGTTTCCCCGATCTCAAGCCGCTGCCATTGGCCGGCGGAATCTGTATTGCGCATAGTGACCAGGGTGGCCGGAGAAAAAAAGTCGTGTACAACCCCCACATTTTCATATACCAGATATCCAATCAAAACGACCGTCAGCGTCAAAACCACGGAAATAACGGAAATAAGAAATCTCTTCCTTTTCCATGCGTGTTTAAACGCTTTCAGGGGCTTGGTATCGCTTTCAACCGGGATTACCACCCGGCTTTTCATATCCGCGCACCATTTGCGGCACGCCTCGCAATGGTCCAAATGTTCTTCCACAATTTCGCGGGTTTCCGCACTGACCACTTCGTCCACATACAGAGGCAGAATGTCCCTGATCGTGTTGCAAGAAATTCTGCTCATTATCCAACGCCTCCATATATTCTTTGATCTTTGTTTTCGCGCGATAATAGATTACACGCGCCCAACCAGGACTTTTTCCGAACAGCAGGGCAATTTTCTCGAACGGCAATTCGCCATATGTCCGCAGCAAAAAATCTCCTTGTATGGCTCTTTCATAAATCAAACTCCACACGGCGCAGCCTCCTTTCATAATCGTAACCGTCGAAAACCGCAAATGTTACAGACAATCCATAAAAATAAACGCCAAAATGAAACGAGTCCCCTCTGTCTCCGTAATTTACTATGAAAGCTCCGCATTCATAGTAAACTTCAAACAAATGCCCGCATCTCGCCCCTTACGGGGGCAAACGATGGGGATGCATATCAATCCCCATGCGCTGAAGACTTTCATGAATGGTGGCGCACAGCAAAAGCGTATGGGTATTTAAAAAAGAAGCGATACCCGGAAAAACCGCGTATCGCTCTTTTTCTGTTCCCGGCTCCCCCGCGCCAAGCTCTTTGTGACTCAGGTCACAGCCGGGAGAAAACCTCTCCCAGGCTCTCGTGGAGCACCAGGTTGGCATAGTCGTCGTAGGGAGTGGCGTCCCGGTTGATGAGGACCAGGCGGCTGCCCCGGTAATAGCGGATAAAGCCCGCCGCCGGGTACACCGTCAGGCTGGTACCCAGGACCAGCAGCAAATCCGCGCTTTCGATGGCGGCCACGCTTTTTTCCATGGTCCCCATATCCAGCCCCTCCTCATAGAGGACCACGTCGGGCTTGACGATGCCGCCGCATTGGCAGCGGGGGATGTCCCGGCTGTCCCGGATGAATTCCGCGCTGTGGAATTTTCCGCAGCGGGCGCAGTAGTTGCGCAGCACAGAGCCGTGGAGCTCGTATACATTCCGGCTGCCCGCCTTCTGATGCAGGCCGTCGATGTTCTGAGTCACCACCGCCTGGAGCCGGCCCTCCCGCTCCCACCGGGCCAGGACCTTGTGGGTGATATTGGGCGCATAGTCCAAAGGAAGCATCTTCTCCCGGTAGAACCGGAAGAAATATGCCGGATTTCGCTCATAGAAGCTGTGGCTGATGATGGTCTCCGGCGGGTAGTCAAACTTCTGGCTGTACAGGCCGTCCACACCGCGGAAGTCCGGAATTCCGGATTCGGTGCTCACTCCCGCGCCTGTGAAGGCAACTATGCTGCGGCTTTCTTCGATCCAATGTTTCAAGGTTTCCAGTGCTTCCATAGCGATCCTCCTGCTGCGTGGGATGTCAGTTCTGTGCCTGCCGGTCCTCCTCTTCCATCTCCTTCAGAAGCTTTCTGTCCTGCTTGGAGCTGAGGTCCAGCTTTTCGTACATGTCCGGCCTGCGCTGCCGGGTCCGCCGCAGGGCCTGCTTGCGCCGCCACTGCCGGACCTTCTCATGGTTGCCGGAGAGCAGAATGGCAGGCACTTCCCGGCCGTGCCACACCGCCGGGCGGCTGTACTGGGGATATTCCAAAAGTCCGTTGTAGTGGCTCTCGTCCTCAAAGCACTCAGGGTCCGCCAGGACCCCGGGTACCATGCGGCACACGGCGTCGGTGACGGCCATGGCGGCAATCTCCCCGCCGGTGAGGACGAAATCCCCCAGGGAGATCTCCTCGTCCACACACTCATCAATGAACCGCTGATCGACGCCCTCATAGTGGCCGCAGACCAGGACCAGGTTCTCCATCTTGCTCAGGCGGATAGCGTCGGCCTGGCAAAAGGTGCGGCCGCAGGGGGACAGATAGATGGTGTGCACCGGCCCGCCGGCCTCGTCGCAGACCGCCTCCCAGCACCGGTACAGAGGGTCCGCGGTCATCACCGCCCCCCGGCCGCCGCCGTAGGGGTAGTCGTCCACCTGGTTCTGCTTGTTGGCGGTGTAGTCCCGGATTTGGTGGGTCTCAATGCGGATGTAGCCCCGCTCCTGGGCTCGGCCCAGAATGCTCTCGGAGAGCACATCCCCCAGGGTGTCCGGGAACAGGGTCAGAATGTCAATCCTCATCGCCGCGCATCCCCTCGATAAGCCGGACCCGCATTCGGTTGGCGTCCAGGTCTGTGGACAGGATGAAGGATTTCACCGCCGGAATCATATATTCATGTTCTCCCTTCACCACATACACGCTGTTGCCCGGATAGTCCAGAACCTGGGTGATCTTGCCGATGCAGCCCTCATCGGCATAGACCTCCACTCCGATGAGCTCCGCGGCGAAGATCACATCCTCGTCGATGTCCTCCCGGTACAGGGTCAGGGTCTTGCCCCGCAGGGCCTGGGCCTGCTCCACCGTGTCCACGCCCCGGAGCTTGACCAGGTTGCAGGTCTTCTGAACCCGGACCGTCTCCATGGCGTATTCCCGTCCGTCAACGCGGCAGCGGTCAAATTCACACAGCATATCCGGTGTGTCCAGCCAGGGAAGCACCTTGACCTCGCCCCGAAGGCCGTGGGTGGTGACGATCTCACCGGCTTCGATAAATGGGATTCTCATTTTGTCTCCTCCAGAAAAAAGGAAAATGCGTGGCGAAAAACGCCACGCATCATCGTTTAATCCACGATCTCGACCGTGACCTTCTCGCCGGTGCGCTGGGCAACAGTCTTAATAATGGTGCGGATCTCCTTGGCGATCCGTCCCTGGCGGCCGATCACTTTGCCCATGTCGCCCTCGGCGACACGCAGTTCCAGCACCTTGCCGTCCTCGTCCTTGATTTCGGTGACGGTGACTGCCTCAGGATCATCCACCAGATTCTTTGCCATATACAGCAAGAGTTCTTTCATCGTCGGAATCTCCTTTGGGGATCTTACAGCACGCCAGCATTCTTCAGCAGACCCCGGACGGTATCCGTGGGCTGCGCGCCGTTCTTGATCCAGGCCTGGGCCTTCTCGGCGTCCACAGTGATGGTAGCGGGCTCAGTCAGGGGATTGTAGGTGCCAATCTCCTCGATGCAGCGGCCATCACGGGGGGAACGGGAGTCAGCGACCACAATGCGGTAGAAAGGAGCCTTCTTCGCACCCATTCTTCTCAGTCTGATCTTAACCATGAGCGTTTCACCTCCATAGTATGTTTCATAATTCTATATCGCAAAGCAATTTGCTTTCAGCGAACCTGGTAATTGGGCCGCGTCACGCGGCAGGGACCTTACATGCCGGGGAAGCCGCCGAAGCCGCCCATGCCCCGCATGCGCTTCATCTTCTTGCCCATGCCGGGGCCGGAGAACTGGCGGATGAGCTTGCGCATCTGCTCAAAACTCTTGAGCAGCTTGTTCACATCCTCCACCCGAACCCCCGCGCCGGCGGCGATCCGCTTCTTCCGGCTGGCGCCGATGATCTCGGGCTTTTCCCGTTCCTTGGGGGTCATGGACAGGATGATGGCCTCCGTGCGGCTCATGGCCTTCTCATCGAACTTGGCGCCCTTGAGATTGGCTCCGCCGGGCATCTGGGCCAGGATTTCCTCCATGGAGCCCATGGACTTCATCTGGACCATCTGGTCGTAAAAATCCTGGAGGGTGAAGCGGTTGGATTTGAGCTTCTCCTCCATTTCCGCAGCCTTCTTGGCGTCGTAGGCCTTCTCGGCCTTCTCAATCAGACTGAGCACGTCGCCCATGCCCAGGATCCGATTGGCCATACGATCGGGGTGGAAGGGCTCGATATCCTCCAGCTTCTCGCCGACACCGGCGAACTTGATGGGCTTGCCGGTAATGGCCCGGACGCTCAGGGCCGCGCCGCCTCTGGCGTCGCCGTCCAGCTTGGACAGCATCACCGAGTCGATATCCAGCCACTCGTTAAAGCTCTGGGCCGCGTTCACCGCGTCCTGGCCGGTCATGGCGTCCACCACCAGCATAATCTCGTCAGGCTTCACCGCGGCCTTGATGTTCTTCAACTCGTTCATGAGGGCCTCGTCCACATGGAGCCGGCCGGCGGTGTCCAGGAACACCATGTCATAGCCCCGCTGACGGGCGTAGAGGACGGCCTCCTGGGCGGTCTTCACCGGGTCCTGGGTCCCCTTTTCGAAGACCGGAATCCCCAGCTTCTCGCCGCAGATCTTCAGCTGCTCAATGGCGGCGGGCCGGTAGATGTCACAGGCCACCAGCAGGGGATTCCTGCCCTGGCGCTTCTGCAGACCGGCCAGCTTGGAGCCGTTGGTCGTCTTACCGGCGCCCTGGAGACCCACCAGCATGACCACCGTGGGGCCGTTGGGATTGATGTTGATATGTTTTAAGTCGCTGCCCATGAGCTTGCACAGCTCTTCGTTGACAATCTTGACGATCATCTGGGCCGGAGTCAGAGACTCCAGCACATCCGTACCCACGCAGCGTTCGGTAACGGTCTTGGTAAAATCCTTGACCACCTTGTAGCTGACGTCCGCCTCCAGCAGAGCCATCCGGATCTCCCGCATGGCCTCCTTGACGTCGGACTCCTTCAGGCGGCCCTTGCCGCGCAGCTTTTTGAAGGTGGCGGATATTTTCTCGGTTAAGCCTTCAAATGCCATAGGTTACTCCTCAAGGTCCCCGACCGCGGACAGGATCTGTCGGGCCAGGGCTGAAACGTTGGTATCGGGATGCTCCCGCAGCCGCTCCGCTGACTGCCGGATCTCCCGGGCCGCCTGGCGGCACTTCTTATCCCGGCGCAGGCAGCCGGTCTTGGCCTCCATGTTCCGCAGCAGCGCCTCGGCGCGGCTGAGGTTGTCATGGACGCCCTGGCGGCTGATCCCCAGGATCTGTCCGATCTCGCCCAGGGAGAGGTCCTGGTTGTAACGCATCTCAAAGCACTCCCGCATTCTATCGGTCAGCAGGTCGCCGTAGTAGTCATACAGCAGTATCCGTTCCAACGCGTCGTCCATGAGCACGCTCCCTGTAAAGTATCGTTCCTTAACACCGGGTGGTATTATAGCACGCCCAGGCCCCGGTGTCAAGTCTTTTTCCCGTACAGCTCTGTTTTTTCTTCCGGATCATGGGAACTCCCTTTTCATCAGGAAGACGCCGCCTGACGGCGCTTTCGCAATAATGATAGTATTCAGAAGGTGACTTCACCGTCGTGAGACAGCAGGGAGACGGAGTGAATGCCTTCCAGGCCCATAACCCCGCGCACCAGCTCGCTGCCCTGGGCAGTCCGCAGCTCCAGGACCAGGTCCAGGCTGCTGCCGGTCAGATTCCGGGACTTGACGGAAAAGTGCTTTGTATACTTGCCCACCTCCCGCAGGACCGCTTCCTCCGCATCGGGCAAGACGGCATTGACCACCAGGATCATAGGAGCCTTAGCCACAGGCAGCTGATCCAGGATCAGGATTCCCAGGGTCACCACCACGGACAAGATCACCGCCACCTGGGCCATGCCCGCGCCGCAGATGATGCCCACGCTGATGGACCAGAACAGGAACATCAGGTCCATGGGGTCCTTAATGGCGGTGCGGAAACGAACGATGGACAGAGCGCCCACCATGCCCAGGGAGATCACCACGCTGGACTGCATGGTCAGGATCAGCGCCGTGGTGATCACCGTAATGCCCGCCAGGGAAATGTTGAAGTTCTTCGAGTAAAAGGTCTTTCTGGTGATGACCCGGTACACGAAGAAGATGTACAGGGCAATGGCACTGGCAATGCCCATCGCGGCCACCACGGTCACGGTGGTGATTTCGGTGGACGCGAAGCCCTCCAGGAAGGACTTCTTGAAGATGTCGCTGAACGTCATGTTGTTTTTCTCCTTATCCTCTGTAATATTTTCTGCAAATGACGTATTTGGAAAACGCCGTCTGCTGAAGATTCTCCACCTGCAAGCTTCTGTAGATGAAATCTGGCAGATACTCGTCGTATTTGACCTCCAGAAGCTGCTGCCCCAGGGGCATCACCGGCCGCTTGGAGATCACCGGCTCCAGGAACTGCCCGATGTCGCCCGATGAGGCGATGTTGGTGTCCAGGGTAACGCGGACATTGCCGTTTTTATAGACAAAGGGAATCCGGTCGTATTCCACAATGACCACAGGCCGCATCCGCCTGGTCAGCATCTGCAGCGTCAGCTTGCGCAGCACCGGGTCCTGGGAGCCGATGTCCGGCAGGGGCCTGCCTTCCATCAGCTGCCTGGTCTGCTCCCGGGTCAGCGGGCAGGAGGTCTTGCAGATCTTGCCCCGTTCCTTCCGCTTGCACTCCAGGCGGATACGGTCCGCGCTGTGGTTGTAGATCCGGATTCGGAACTTCTCCCGGGGGTCCGTGCCGTCCAGATTTTCGTGATAACAGCGGTTGTAAATATCGTCAAAATACAGGCTCCGGATCTCGTAGGTCCCGGAGGGCCCCGCGTGGCTGTCCCGTGGGATCAGGTGCTCGATCCGGCTTTTGATCAGAGGCAGCTGCCCCGCGCTGATCACGTATTTCAGTTCATGACGAAATGTCTGCGGTTTCTGTTCGGTCATCTTTTCGTCTCCCATTCTTTTTCGTTCGATACCGGTCCGCCAGAAGAAGCCCCAGGAAAATCAGGATAAAGGCGGCCAGAATTCCGAGCCTGAGCAGACCCGTCTTTCCCATGCCCCGCAGAGCTTCCAGCAGGCTTTCCCACAGGGCCATCTGCCCCGGTTCCTCCGTCCGCAGGGCGTCTGTCTGCTGAACGGCCGGTTCCGGCGCCTCCGGCTCCGGGACGGCGGACTGCGCCGCGGCAGGCGGCGGGGCTTCCACACCGTCCACAGCGTATTTCAGATACACCACGGCATCGGACCAGACCGGCTGGGTGTAGTCAAAGGGCTCCCCCGTGTCCAGCACATACCATCCCAGGTATTCAACCGTCTCCGCCTCATATAACGGATTCTCCCGGGGATCCGAGGCGTAGCTGACCAGGTCGCCGTAGGCCCCGCCGCCGTAATCCGGCAACTCCGGCAGAATCCCGCCGGGGCTGACGCCGTAGCACATAACCGTTCCGTCGGCGCCGCAGGCCTGGACCACGCAGAAGTCCTCCCCGTCGATCCAGGCTCTGCTGAGAAATCGGATCCTTTCCGGAAGGAACAGCGCCAGGCTTTCAAACTCCCCTTCCGGGTCCTTGGTACTCCACCGGATCTGATTCAGTTTGGCGCTCTGACGGATCTGCCCGATGTACCGCTCCAGCTTGCCGCCGGTCAGCTCCGTCAGCAGGGGCAGGAGTTCCGACTCATAGATTTGGGTCATCCTCTCATAAAAATCATCCTTGGCGTACAAGGCGGAAAACCAGTCTCCGTCCTCCCAGACCAGATCGTGCATGGTGAACATGTTGGGGCTGTAGGCCGCCCAGGCCATGGCGTTGCCCAGGGAGAAGTCGTAGTCCCAGACCGGTCCGGCATAGATCTTTCCGCTCTCGTCGGCACCGTCATAGTAAAAGAACAGGCTCAGCTGATCCACATTGGCAAAGACTTCTTCAATCAGGTACTTCCGCGCCCAGGAATCCAGGTCGATCAGCTCCCGGTAGTCCTTCCCCGTGGCCGGGTCCACGCCGTCCCCTGCCGCAATGGCGTTCTCCGCCGACTGCCAAAGCTCCCGCATCCGCTCCGTGGGCATCGTCGTGTCATGGATACGCAGAGCCGCGCCGGAGTCGGTACGGATGTAGGCATGGCCCCGGTTTTCCATTCTCCACTCCTGATTCCGGGAGACCAGGAAGCTTCCCTCCTCCGACAGGTCAACCCGCTGGGGATGGACCTCATTTCGTTCGCTGAGCAGATACAGCCCGGCGTACTCCCCGTTCAGATACAGATCCACCCACTGGCATTGGGGCGTATAGGGCATATCCAGAGCACGCGCAAAGTCGTAGACCAGCTTGTTGCGCAGATGGGACGGATCATAGGGATTGGAGAACAGCACCCACTTCTCCGCCGAGCCCATGCCCAGCAGATCCGCGGCGTTGGACAGCTTCATATTATAGGGCCGCTTGTCCGCCTTCCAGGTGGCGTTGCCCCGGCCGCCGAAGCCCTTAAGGTCTCCGGCCTGGTCCAGCTCCCCTTCGGCGTCGTAGAGCCGGTAGGCGCCGGACTCCTCATTGTCCACGGAGCTGTGAATGTATTCCATGCTGCCGGAGCGGACGTCAATGTACAGCGTGGGAAGATTCCCAGAACGCAGAAAGGTCAGGCCCGTGGTTTCGGTTCCGCTTCCCCCGGTCCAGGTCAATTCATAGACCCGGTCCAGGGCAAAGCCGCCGCAGTCCATCCCGTCGAAAACGGGCTCTCCGTCGATCCACACTTGGGTTCTGCCGTTGGTCAGCCGGATTCGGGTCTGATCCAGCCGGGCATAGCTGGGCAGAAACACATACAGGCTCCCGGCCCCGTCCCGCCAGGTACGGATTCGCTCCGTCGTCTGCTCCGAGGTCAGCTCCAGAAGGAAAACCTCCTGCCCCTGGTCCGTGGATGCCGCGTCCCCAGCCGCGAACAGAAGCGCGGCGGCCAAGACCGCCGCCGTGAACAGCCATAGGACCCCTTTCCCGATTTTCATGCTTTCACCTGTCTTTTCCCATAAAAACGAATTCTATAGGGTAATATAGCATATTGCGGAAAATCCGTCAATCCGTTTCCGCTCCTGACGGCACGGTTCGGGGTTTTGTTTTTTCCCGCCGCCTGCGGCGGACGTCCGCCAGAATGGCGGCGGCAAAGATCAGGCAGAACACGCCCATCAGGGCTCCGCGGAACAGCCGCAGCAGCAGCGCCTCTCCGGCCTCCAGCTCCCGTTCCCTGGGAACGGTCTTCAGATAGATCACCGTGTCCTCATAGACCGGCTGAGCCGGATCGTAGGGCTCGTCGGTGTCCAACGTGTACCAGCCCTCATAGATGGTGGTGTCCGTGTCCGCAAATTCCGGAAACTCCGGCGGGACTTCCCCGGGCTTCAGGGCATAGCAGATGACCTCCCCCTCCAGGGCGTTGATCTGAAGGGTGCAGTAGGTCTCGTCCTCCAGCCACACGCTGTCAAGAAAATCCAGCCGGGCCGTCAGATAGGACCGGATCTGTTCGGTCGCCTGGGCCGGGTCGTCCTCGTCCCAGCGAAGCCGGTTCCTCTCAGCCGCCGGCCCAATGGCGTCCCGATACCGGTCCAGCCCGGTTTCCAGCAGACGCTCCGCCAGGGGCCGGAATTCCTCCTCATACAGCCGCTCCACCAGCCGGCGGAAGTCCTCCTTCTGATAAATGCCGTGGAACCAGGAGGTGTCCCAGTTGCCGGGCCGGTTGGCAAAGAACATGTTCGGCGCGTCGGAGGGCCAGGAAACGGACTTGCCCATGGACAGGTCGAAATCCCAAACCGGTCCGGCATACACCTTCCCGGTCCCGTCGCTGCCGTCTAAGTAAAAGTATTGGCTCAGCGTCCCGCCGTCGATGTTTCCGAAGATCTCCTCTACCAGATATTTCCTGGCCCAGGAGTCCGCGTCGATCAGCTGGCCGTAGGATTTCCCCGTCACCGGGTCAATGCCGTCTTCGGCCGTAAGGGCGTTCTCCACGGACTGCAAGGTCCGCTGAACGTCGTCCAAGGGCATGTCGGCATAGTGCAGCCGCAGAGCCGTCTGTCCCTGGGTCATCACATAAGTACGGTTCCGGCTGTCCAGCCGCCATTGAGAGCTCTTGGACACCAGGAAACTCCCCGATTCACCGATAGCCACCCGCTGGGGATGGACCTGGATTCTCTCGCACAGCAGATACAGCCCGGCGTATTCCCCGTTGAGGTACAGATCCACCCACCGGCACTGGGGCGTGTAGGCCAATCCGGCCTCCTGGGCGAATTCGTATACCAGCTTATTTCTCAGGTTGGTGGGGTCGTAGGCATTGGCCAGCAGGATCCAGCTCTCCGCCCGGCCCATACCCAGCAGGTCCCCGGAAGTTTGCAATTCCAGGCTGTAGGGCTTTTTGTCGGCCCCCCAGGAGGAATAGCCCCGGCCCTGGATGGATCGCAGCTGCCCGGACCAGTTCCGCTCCCCGGTTCCGTCGTACAGCCGCATGGAGCCGGACTCCAGATTCCCCACCTGACGGTGGATGTAGTCCATGGAGCCGGACCGGACGTCGATATACATGGCGGGCACATCCGCGCCGCTGAGGAAAGTCAGCCGCCCGGTTTCGGTCCCGTCCTCCAGGCAGACCGTCAGTTCATATGCCTCATCCGGTCTGAATGTCTGGCAGGACATGCCCTCCGTCAGCAGGACCCCGTTCAGGCGGACCTCTCCCGGAACCCAGATCCGGGATATGCTGACCTGGGACATCCGCGCGCCGCCGGGCAGGAACAGATAGTATTCCCCGGTCTCTGAGCGCCAGCAGTGGATCTGCTCCGAGCCATCGTCCTGCCGGATCTCTATACTGAGCACCACCGCCGCCTCCCGGTCCGCTTCTTCCTGCCGCTCCGCCGCCGCGTTGTTCCCGGCAAAGAGCAGGGCGCCTGCCAGGATTGCCGCCGAGAGAAGGCAGAGGATTCCTTTTCCAAATCGCATTTCACACCGGTTCCTTTTCCATATAATACGGAATTTCATATGCGGTCAGTTTAACACAATTTGCCGGATTCGTCAATAATTTACTGAGAAAATAGGGGGATTCCGACATTTTCACCCTGAATTCAGCCAATTTCTCCTTCTGTCCAGGGCAACCGCCCCCAGGAAGACCGCGAAAAAGACGATTCCCAGACCCAGAGCGGACCGGGACGGCGTTCCCGCCTGCGCCGTTTCCTGCCCGGCCTCCGGTTCCAGGATGCGGTATCTGAGCTCCACGGTCATGTCCGTCTCGACAGGCTGTCCCGGAGTCACTGGCATTCCGGTCTGCTCGCAGTACCAGCCGTCGTAGTCCACCGTTTCCGTATCCTCGTACACCGGCAGGTCAGGAAGGCCGGTTCCCGGGGAAAGGGCGTAGCACAGCGCCGCGCCGTCATAGCCCCTGACCTGGACAAAGCAGTACTGCCCACCCTCCAGCCACAGGTCTGTCAGCAAATCCATTCTCTGGGACATGTAGGTCTTTACCCACTGTGCCTCCTGCCGCGGGTCATCGGTCTGCCAGCGGATCTGGTCCATGGCGGCGGCCTGACGGATTCGCTCCTCATACGTCTCCAGCCGGGTCCCGATAAGCTCCTCCAGAACCGGAAGGAATTTCGTCTGATACAATTCCGTCACCCGGTCATAGAATTCTTCCTTCTCATACAGCGCGCTGTACCAGGGAGAGCCCCAGATGCCGGAACGGTTGGCAAAGAGCATGTTCGGGGTCTGGGAAGGCCAGGCGGCCTGGTTTCCCATGGACAGATCGTAGTCCCAGGCAGGCCCGGCGTGGATCTTCCCCGATTCATCCGCGTAAAAGTACTGGCTCAGGACCCCCGCGTCGATATTGGCGCAGATCTCCTCCAGCAGATACTTTTCCGCCCAGGAGTCCACGTGGATCAGCTCCGCGTAGGACTTTCCGGTGACCGGGTCCACGCCGTCCCCGGCCAGAATGGCATTTTCCGCCGACTGCCAAATCCTGTCCAGCTCCGCCAGGGACATCGTGGCATAGTTGACCCGCAGGGCCGCGTTGGCGTCAGTGGTGATATAGGTCTGGTTCCGGGCGTCCATCCGCCATTCCCAGTTTTTGCTGACCAGAAAGCCGTTGCCCCCGGAAAGATTCACGCGCTGGGGATGGACCTCGATCCGCTCACATAGCAGGTACAGCCCGGCGTATTCGCCGTTCAGATACAGATCCACCCAGGTGCACTCCGGGGTGTAAGCCATTCCAACCTCCCTGGCCAGCTCCAGGGCCAGCTTGTTGCGCAGATGGGACGCGTCGTAGGCGTCGGCCAGCAGGATCCAGTTCTCCGCCGTCCCCATACCCAGCAGATCCGCCTGCTCCGACAGCTCCAGATTGTATGGTTTTTTCTCCATGTTCCAGGTGGCGTTGCCCCGGCCGCTGACGGACCGGAGTTTTCCGCTCCATTCCAGCGATCCGTCTTCCCCGTAAAGCCGCATGTCCCCGGACTCCAGGTTGTCCACGTCCTGGTGAATATAGGCCATGGAGCCGGACCGGGTGTCCAGATACATGACCGGCAGCGCGGAAGACTGCCGCAGCGTGATGCGGCTGCTTTCGGTTTTGCCCCCCGTGGTCCAGGTCAGTTCATAAGCGGTGTCCAGTCGGAAGCCGCCGCAGGACATGCCCTGGGTCAGGCGTATGCCATCCATGGTCACCTCCGTCCCTGTCCGAACGGAATGAATCCGCATCCGGGACAGATCCGCATAGGCAGGCAGAAAGATCCAGTACTCGCCGGTCTCCCCGCGCCAGCAGCGGATGGTTTCCCACCCCGTATCCGACGGCACCTGCACGGAAAGCAAAGCCCCGGTCTCGGACGCGCTTCGGCTCTGGACCAGGCCAAAGAACACCGCCGCGGCCAGGACCGCCGCGGCGGACAGAACCAGGATTCCTTTTCTCCATTTCATACTTCCCGCTCCTCATCGTCCGAAGCCGCTGCCGGACCCTCCACGCGATACCACCGGGACACCTCCCGGCTCCGGCAGAAGCCCATGCGCTCATAGAGCCGGATGGCCCGATGGTTGGTGGATGCCACTTCCAGCCTGACGGTCCGGTCCTCCACCAGGGACAGCAGGGTGTTCAGAACGATCTGTCCCTCGCCCCCGCGCACTGCCCCCATGGCCAAAATGGTCTCATCCTCCAGCCAGCCGATGCCCATAAGCTCGCCGTTCCGGTGGACAAAGTAGGCCCCGCCGCTGCCCAGAATCCGCTTTTCATCCCGAGCCTCCAGGGTCCCGGCATTGTCCACCGAGGCCATGAGGCCGTTGTAAATTTCCCGCCACCTCCCCGCCAGCTCCCGGGTTACGGGAAACAGACAGGCGACCTGCTCCGGGTCCACCAGCGCCGTCCCCCGCATTTCCAGAACCGCGGCATGGAGGGGATATCGCTCCAGCCCTTCTTCGCCCGACGCCAGAATCCGCTCCGCCCCCGCCGCGCGGCAGAAGTCAGCGCACCGGTCCAGGTGCTCCGTGAAGAAGCCGGGCTGGACCTGAAGGATCTTGATATAGGCAGTCTTCCGATAGGGGATCTCCTTCAGGGTCAGACTGGAAACCCCATATTCTGTCGTAAAAAATGGGAAATCCCGCATAGAATCCCCTCCTTTTTCCCATATCATACCATGGTTTCCCTCTGCTAGCAAGGGGTTTGGCCGAAAATCAGGCGAAAATCTTTGTGTATTTTTCACATAGTCCATCGGTGCCAATTGGTGATCGACTTGATTATTCGTACAATTATTGGAGAAAAATTCCATATCTTCTTAAAAAGGGCTTGATTTCCTCACAATGGTGTGTATAATAATGTATGTGTTGAATCCGACCGGAAAGGAGGTTCATTCCATGAAGAAGATCATCTGCAAGAAAGAGTATGACACTGAAACCGCTACTCTGATCAAGGCCTACTACAACGGCCAGCTGGGCGATCCCACCGGTTACGAAGAGAATTTGTATCAGACTCCCGAGGGTCTGTACTTCCTGTATGTCGCCGGCGGTGAGGCTTCCATCTACCCCGAGGCCGATATCAAGCGCCTGGCTAAGACCAAGGTCAAGGAGTGGCTGGAGACCCACTGATCCCTACATAGAAAACCGCAGGAGCCTGCCGTCGGCAGGCTCCTTTCCTTATATCGGCTCTTGACAAATGTGGTATGCTAAAAGGTAGAAAACCAAAGGATTCAGGATGGACAATATGAAAAATCGTTTCTTTTTTGGGGTGCTTTTCCTTGCGGCCCTGCTCTGCGGCTGCGCGCGGGAGCCTGCCCCGGCGCAGGTGGCCGCCACAACCCTGCCGGTCTATGAGATGACCCAGCGGCTGTGTGAAGGCACCGGCGTCACCGTCACCCGGCTGGTGACGGAAGATGTCTCCTGCCTCCACGACTACTCCCTCAGCGTCCGCCAGGTCAAGGCCGTGGAGTCGGCCCAGGTGGTGGTGATTTCCGGCGGCGGTCTGGAATCCTTTCTGGACGGGATTCTGGAGGGCAGCGACACCATAGACGCCTCCCGTGGCATTGCCCTGATCTGCCCGGAGGAAGAGCACGATCACGATCATGACCACGGCCACGAAAGCGATCCACACATCTGGCTCTCCCCCGTCCACGCTCAGACCATGGCCCAAAACATCTGCGACGGCCTGTGCCGACGGTATCCGGATCATGCCCAGACCATGGAAGCCAATCTCCGGGGTCTGCTGTCCGATCTGGAAGACCTGCGGCAATACGGGCAGGAGCAGCTGGCAGAGCTTTCCTGCCGGGAGCTAGTCACCTTCCACGACGGCTTTGCCTACTTTGCCCAGGCCTTTGACCTGACCATTCTGGAGGCCATTGAGGAAGAGTCCGGCCGGGAGGCCTCTGCCCGGGAGCTGATCCACATGATTGGCCTGGTCCGGGACCACAGCCTGCCCGCCGTATTCACGGAAAAGAGCGGCAGCGTCTCCGCCGCCGGGATCATCGCCCGGGAAACCGGCTGCGCCGTATTTGATCTGGACATGGCCATGGCGGGAGACAGCTACTTCGACGCCATGTACCACAACATCGACACCATCAAGGAGGCATTGCAATGAACTTCCCCCTTCACGACGGCTCCTGCGGCCATTCCTGCTGCCTTCGGGTGGAGAATCTGACGGTGCGCATCGGGGCCGACGCCATTTTGAAAGACGTCAATCTGCACGTCCACTGCGGCGAGATGGTGGCCCTCATCGGCCCCAACGGCGCGGGCAAGTCCACCTTCCTGAAGGCCATTCTGGGCCAGCGGGAGTATTCCGGCGTCATCGCCTTCTCCACCCCGGGGGCGCGGAGCCGGAAGCCCCGGATCGGCTATGTGCCTCAGAGCCCGGCCTTTGACCCCAGCGACCCGGTTTCCGTGGCGGACCTGTTCGCCTGCTGCATGAGCCGCCGTCCGGCCTTCCTGGGCCTGGGGAAGGCCATGCGTCAGACGGTCCTGGAGTGCCTGGAGCGGGTCCACGGAGAGGACCTGATCGACAAGCGGGTGGGCGCCCTGTCCGGCGGTGAGCTGCAGCGGGTGCTTCTGGCCCTGGCCCTGGAGCCTCTGCCCAACATTCTGATCCTGGACGAGCCTCTGTCCGGCGTGGACGTGGAGGGCATGGCCGTGCTTATGGACATGCTCGACGAAATCCGGCAGACCTATGACCTGTCCATCCTCATGACCACCCACGATTTCTCCCTCCTGCCCCGGTACGCCAGTCAGGTGGTCCTCATCGACCGGGCCGTTCTGGCCCAGGGCTCCCCGGAAACCGTTCTCCGGTCTGACGCCTTCCGTCAGACCTTCCACATGAAAGGAGACCTGGCATGAGTCTTTGGTACGCCTTCTGCGATCTGCTCCCGCTGGAAATGCTCCACTGGGACTTTATGAAAAACGCCATGCTGGCCATGCTCCTCATGGCGCCCCTGTTCGGCCTTATGTCCACCATGATCGTCACCGGCCGCATGAGCTTCTTCTCCGACGCCCTGGGCCACTCCGCCTTCACCGGCATCGCCATCGGCTGCATCTGCGGCCTGGCCGCCCCCACCTGGGCGGCGGTGGGGTTCAGTCTGGCCTTCGCCCTGCTGTTCTCCTGGGTCCGCAGCCGCAGCAACCAGGCGGCGGACACCCTCATCGGCGTCTTCTCCAGCACCGCCGTGGCCCTGGGCATCTTCATCGCCACCCTGGGCGGCGGCAGCTTCACCAAGTACAACCAGTACCTCATCGGCGACGTTCTCTCCGTGACCCCCGGTCAGATCGGCGCCCTGGCTCTGGTCCTGGCCACGGTCCTGGTCTTCTGGATTCTCTATGCCAACCGGCTGACCCTGACCGCCATTCATCCCCAGCTGGCCTCCTCCCGGGGGATTCCCGTGGGACTGGCTCAGACCCTGTTCATCTGCGTCATTGCCGTGGTGGTGACCCTGTGCATCTCCAGCGTGGGTCTGCTGATCCTGAACTCCCTGCTGGTGCTGCCCGCCGCCGCTGCCCGGAACGTGGCCCGAAACCTGAAGCAGTATCACCTGCTTTCCGTGCTCTTCGCCTTGGGCGCAGGCGTCGGAGGGCTCACCATATCTTACTGTCTGGGCTGCTCCGCCGGGGCCGCCGTCAGCCTGCTGCTGGCGCTCCTGTTCGCCGTCACCTTCTGCTTCCGGAAAAGGAGGGCCTGATATGGACGTCTCCATCCAGGTCATTGCCCGAATGCGCAGCGATTTTCCCTGCAAGTTCGGCATTCCCAGGCAGAGCGGTCTGGTGGAGTCCCTGCGCTCCACCATTGTCTTTGAGCCAGCCTTCCGCAATCCCGACGCCCTGCGGGGCATTGAGGAGTTCTCTCATCTGTGGCTGATCTGGCAGTTCTCCCAGGCCCTCCGCCAAGGCTGGTCCCCTACGGTCCGGCCCCCCCGGCTGGGCGGGAACACCCGGATGGGCGTCTTCGCCACCCGGTCCCCCTTCCGGCCCAACAGCTTAGGCCTCTCCAGCGTCCGGCTCCTGGGTGTGGAGCACACGGAAGATTTCGGCACGGTGCTCCACGTGGGCGGGGCGGATCTCATGGACGGCACGCCCATCTTCGACATCAAGCCCTACATCCCCTACGGCGACTGCCATCCCGAGGCCACCGGCGGCTTTACGGACCGGGCGGGCCAATTCCTGCTCCAGGTGGACTTCCCCGCGCGTCTGCTGGCCATGCTGCCGGAGGAGAAGCGGGAAGCCGTCCTGGGCGTCCTGTCCCACGACCCCCGGCCCTCCTACCAGCATCAGCCGGACCGGGTCTACGGCCTGAGCTTCGCCGGGTACGACATCCGTTTCACCGTACAAGAGGACCGGCTGACCGTGCGGGAAGTACAAAAAATTTGATGCTTACCGGATGGAAGCGCAAAATGAAGTATGGCAGGAGAGACGGCCCCGTCTCTCCTGCTTTTTATACTTTTTCGTGATAGATAAAGAAGGCATTGCACATTGCGGCGATGCCGAATATGTGATTTTCGGAAGATGCTTATCGAATTGACCCAGCCTGCGGCCCTGCGGGCCGCCTTGGCTCGCCCCTTGGGGTAAGCGAAGCGCAGTCGCGGCGGGCAGCTGTCGCAAATCGAGGTTCAGGCAGTACGTTTTCGTAAAGTGCTGAGGCAGCGGTAAGTACTCCCCGACCCCTGCCGGGGGCCTTCCTTTCTTGTCCCGCACAGAAATGCCAGCAAAGAACGCGGCCAGGGGAGGCG
>CALXFT010000047.1 GCA_944387635.1 uncultured Oscillospiraceae bacterium
GTCGGGGAGCACTTGCCCCTGTCTCAGCACTTCACCAGAACGCAATGCCCATACCTCTCAGTCAAAAATCAAAGATTCTTGCCAAGAAAGCTGCGGCGAATCCGGTCGCGGCTCTGACTGCCCACTTACGCAGTCATTCACTCCCGCGACTGCGCTTCGCTTACCCCAAAGGGAGAGCCAAGAGCCTGGCTGTGATCGAAACACTATGCATAAGGCTGACGCTTTCCGAAACGTTTTGCTGTGTTAAGTCGATAAGCATTTTTCCATTATACGGCATTTCGCGCGAAAATCCAAGTCCGGACCGCTTATTTTTACCATAAAAGCGGAAAAATGCGGCAGCTGGAAATATTTTGCAGGACTTTTTTCGTTTTGCGCTGGAAAATATACTTAAAATCGTGTAAAGTATACAAGCTAAACAGAGCCGCGCGCCGCTCTGCCCAATCCCGCCGGAGCCGACGGGATCGTCACCCAGCAAAGGAGAATCAAAATGAAAAACAGCAGTCAACCCTCCCCAAAGCCCTTCGGCATGGCAGACAAGATCGGATACGCATTGGGCGATTTCGGCAACGACTTTTCCTTCATGCTCTCGTCCATGTTCATGATGAAGTTCTACACCGACGTCATGGGCGTCGCCCCGGCCATTGTAGGCGCACTGATGATGGCCGCCCGGTTCGTCGACGCCGTAACCGACGTGACCATGGGCCAGATCGTAGACCGGTCCAAGCCCACCAAAGACGGCAAGTTCAGGCCGTGGATTCGCCGGATGTGCGGCCCTCTGGGCATTTCCGCCTTCCTGATCTACCAGTCCGCTTTCGCGGATATGGCCATGGGCTTTAAGATCTTCTGGATGTTCCTGACCTACCTGCTGTGGGGTTCCATCTTCTACACCGCGGTGAACATTCCCTACGGCTCTATGGCCTCGGCCATTTCGGCGGACCCGAAGGACCGAGCCCAGCTGTCCACCTTCCGCAACATCGGCGCCACCATGGCCAACCTGATCATTGGAACCTTCACGCCTCTGGCGGCCTACGTCACCGTGGACGGCGTCACGGTCCTGTCCGGGTCCAGAATGACCTTCATTGCCGGCATCTTCGCCCTGTGCGGCATCATCTGCCACCTGCTGTGCTTCCGTCTGGTCACGGAGCGGGTGACCATCCCCCAGAACACCACCAAGCTCGACCCCGGCAAGATGATCAAGAGCATCGTGACCAACCGGTCCCTGATCGGCATCATCCTGGCCGCCGTTATGCTCCTGCTGGGTCTGCTGGGTATGAGCGGCATGGCCCCCTATGTCTTCCCCGTGTACTATAACAACGGCGGCGCCCAGTCCGTGTCCTCCTTCGTCAGCAGTCTGGCCGTGCTGCTGGTCTGCGCCCCTCTGGCCGCCTCCATCTCCGCGAAGATCGGCAAGAAGGAGCTGGCCATCGTCTCCTGCCTGTTCTCCGCCGCCTCCTGGCTGGTGTGCCTGATCGTCCGTCCCCGGAATGTATCCGTATTTGTGGCTTTCTACACCGTCTCCTACATTGGCATCGGCATGTTCAACACCATCATCTGGGCCATGATCACCGACGTCATCGACGATGCGGAACTGAAAAACGGCGTCCGGGAGGACGGCACCATCTACTCCATCTATTCCTTCGCCCGGAAGCTGGGCCAGGCCCTGTCCTCCGGCATGATCGGCGGCCTGCTGACCGCCATCGGCTACAGCAACGCCGTGGCCGCCAACCCCGGCGCCTATCCCCAGGTTCTGGAGAACATCTTCAGTCTGTCGTGCATCATCCCCGCCATCGGCCTGATCCTGGTGGCCCTGGTTTTGATCTTCATCTATCCGCTGAACAAGAGCCGGGTGGAAGCCAACACGGCGGAACTGGCCAGCAGACGCGATCCGTAACACCCAGGCGTTTCCCTTCGGCGCGTGAGGCAGCGCCTTTCCCATCACAAAGAGACTCACCCGAGAAGCGGCATGATGCCGTTTCCCGGGTGAGTTTTTGCCTTTATTCGCTGAGGGCCTTCACCGCCGCCTGGATCTGGGGATCCTCCTGGGGCGTCAAGGTGCCGTAGTAAATGTCCGCGTCGGTCTGCTCGTCCACAGGGACCTCCACATCCGGGGTAACGCCCACATTCGCCAGGTTGTTGCCCTGGGGCGTGTAGTACTTGCCCACGGACAGAGCCACCGCGGAGCCGTCGTCCAGCCGGAAGGTGTTCTGGAAGTAGCCCTTGCCGGTGGTCTGGGTGCCCACCACCACCGCCGCGTCGTACTCCCGCAGGGCGGCGGCAAAGAACTCCGCCGCGGAGTAGGAGCTGCCGTTTACCAGCACCGCCATGGGAATGTCCAGGCAGGCCTCGTCAGAGTAGTCGATGTTCTCCTTGCCGTCGTAGGTCACTGTGTGGAACACCTCGCCCTCGGGCAGCAGGTAGTCCAGAACGTCCACCAGCTCGCTGGCATAGCCGCCGGGGTTGTAGCGCACGTCAAAGATCAGCTTTTCCGCCCCATTGTCCAGCAGGGACTCAATGGCGGCAATGGTCTCGTCGGCGCAGCGGGAGTCAAAATTGACGATGGTCACCAGGCCGATGTTGTCCTCCAGCATCTCATAGGTGGCCACAGGGGTCTCCACCTTCCGCCGTTCCACGGACATGGTGTAAGCCTCGCCCTGTCGCAGGACGGTCATGGACACCGTAGTACCCACCTCACCCCGGACCAGCTGACGGACCTGGTCCGTATCCATGCCCCGGACGTCCTGGCTCTGCACCATAATCAGCAGATCCTCCACCCGGAGCCCCGCCTCCTCCGCGGGTCCGCCGGGGGTCACGGAGACGATGAGGAAGCCCTCGTCCTCCTGCCGTGTAATGGAAATACCCACGCCCACATAGGCGTTGGCCATCTGCTCTTCATAGGCCTCGTACTCGCTGGCCGGAATGTAGTAGCTCCAGCGGTCTCCGGTGGCCGAGACCATGGCCTCCGCCGCCGCGTCCTCCAGGACCTCCGCATCCGCTTCCCCGATAAACTTCTCCAGGATCAGGTCCTCCAGCTGCTCGAGCTTGGTCTGGCCCGCCGACTGACTGAAGACGGCCAGGGCCAGGGCTGCCGAAAGAGCCGCCACCAGAATGTAGGATGAGACGTGCAGGATTTTCTTTTTCACAAACGATCACCTCGCGGATAGATGGGGCCGGCAGGCGGGTCCTGCCCGGTTGTAAAGCATCCCACAGCCCCGCGGGGCTGTGGGAACAAGAATCAGTACAGACTCACATAGTTGCAGGGGTTGACATACACGCCGTTGTAAGAGATGCCGAAGTGCAGGTGGTCGCCGGTGGCCACGCCGGAGGCGCCCACGGTGCCGATCCGCTGACCGGCGGTGACCAGCTGTCCCGCGGACACGCAGTAGTTGTTCAGGTGCATGTAGATGGAGGAGAAGCCGTCCTGATGGTCGATCTTCACATAGTTTCCGGGGGCTTTGCTGAAGCCCGCCACCGTCACCCGGCCGGCCCGGGAGGCCACAACCGGAGTACCGGTGGTGGAGTCCAGGTCCACACCCTGATGGTAAGTAGACGCACCAGTGGTGGGCGCCGTCCGATAGCCGAAGGGGCTGGTGATGGAGGTGTAGGAGCAGGGCACCAGCCAGGTGCCGCCGGTTCCGCCGGTTCCGCCGCCGGAGCTGCCGCCGCTGCTTCCGCCGGAACTGCCGGTGGAGTTGTTGGTGCCGCCGTTGGAAGGCGCCGTGGTGGGAGGTACGGAGGTGGCGATCCAGGCTTCCCATTCCGCCTGCTTGGCCGCGTCATATTCCTCTTCCTTCTGGGCGATCTGGTTCAGGAACTCCTCCTCCATGGCCTCATATTCCGCCTTCAGGGCGTCCAGGTCGTCCGCCTTGGTCAGCAGCTCCTGGAACAGGTCCACGGCCTCCTGGTTCTTGACGTCCAGCTCTGCCTGGGTGTTGTCCAGCTCCAGCTTGGTCTGCTCCAGGCTGTCCTTTTCCGTCTCCAGTTCTGCCTGGGCAACTTCCACCGCCTCGGCAGCCTCAGCCATTTCCTCCAGACGCCGCTGGTCGGAGGCCGCGATCTCCTCGACCATGTTCAGCCGGTCCAGCAGGTCCGAGAAGCTGTTGGCCTGGAATAATACCTCCCAGTAGGAGATCTCGCCCTCTTCCTCCATGGTCCGGACCCGAACCTTGTTCTCCTGGTTCATGGCCTCATAGCGGACCTGGGCGTTGTCCAGCTCATCCTGCTTGTCCGCAATGAGGACGTTGTAGGTGGAGATCTGGGCGTTGATGTTTTCAATCTCCTGATTCAGCAGCTGGATCTCCTGATCGATGATATTCTTTCTGGCAATGATGTCCGCAATCTCGTCTTCGTTCTGCTCGTATTGGTCCTGAACGTCCTCGATCTGCTTGCGGATCTCTTCCTTCTCTTCTTTCAGCGCGTTGATCTGTTTGCGGATCTCACTGGAGGAGGCCGCGCTGGCGTTGGTGGGCAGCAGCCCCAAAACCAAGGTCAGCAGCATGACCGCAGCCATGATCCCCGCAAGGATCGATACCATTTGTTTGCGATTTCTCATAGGTTGCTCCTTTCCATAATATCAGCGTCAATATATATAGGCCAGGGGATTGACGTAGGTTCCGGCGTAGGAAATGCCAAAGTGGAGGTGGGGGCCTGTGGAGATCCCCGTGCTGCCCACGTAGCCGATGAGCTGTCCCTGGGATACGCTCTGCCCCGCGGAGACCACATAGTGGGTCATGTGCATGTAAATTGAGGCAAAGCCGTCCAGATGGTTGATGCTGACATAGTTGCCCGCGCCGCCGGCCTGATAGGAGGCCACGGTGACCTTACCGGCCCGGGTGGCGTAGATGGGGGTACCCTGGGCGCAGGCCATATCGATGCCGTTGTGCATCCGGTAGTAGCCCAGCACCGGGTGCAGGCGCATGCCGAAGGGACTGGTCAGGGTGAACCCGCTGACCGGGGAGATCCAGCTGGCGCTGGAGGGCGGATTCTCGCCCTGGAGGGCCAGTTTCGCCAGGTACTCGTCATACTTGGCCTCTTCCAGCTCCTTCTCCTTGGCGGCGATTTCCTGCATCAGTTCTTCCTGAAGGATCTCGGACTCGGCCATGAGCAGCTCATATTCCTCGGATTTCTTCTCCAGCTCATGGAGCAGCTCGTCAGACTCCACCCGCTTTTCCTCCAGGGCCGCCTCGTCGGCAGCCAGCTGGACCCGGGTCTGCTCCAGGGATGCCTTCTCGCTTTCCAGGCTCTCCTGGTTGGCCACCACCACATCGGCGGCAATGCGCATCTGCTCGATCCGGCGGCGGTCCGCAGCGTTGATCTCCTCGACCATGTTGATCCGGTCCAGCAGATCCGTAAAGCTGTTTGCCTCAAAGATCACCTCCCAATAGGTGACGTTGCCCTGCTCCTCCATGGCCCGGATTCGCTCCTGGTGCTGTTGGCTCAGGTCCCGCAGTTCTTCCTGCGCCACGTCCAGTTCTTCCTGGATGTCGGCGATGAGCTGGCTGTAGGCGGATATCTGTTCGTTGGTCTTTTCAATTTTCTCACTCAGGAGGGTCATTTCCTGATCGATGGCAGCTTTCTGGGCCACAACATCCTGCATTTCGCCGTAGTTGGCGTCATACTGGCTTTGAATGGCGTCGATCTGTGCCTGTATTTCGGCATTTTCCTCCTCCAGCGCGTCGATCTGCTTCTGAATCTCCGCAGAGGACGCGGCCCGGACCCGGGCCGGCAGCACGGTTATCACCATGGCGCCTGCCAGGATCACACTGATGAGGGAAAGGCCGGCTCTCTTTCTATTGAAGGTGTTCATAAGGTTAAACGTCCATAAACTTTCGAATGGAAGTCCAGCTGCCCACGATGCCGACAAACATGCCGGCAGCCGCGAAAACCATAACCATGGGGATCAGCAGCTCCTGGAAGGAAACGAAGCTGAACAGCTGCAGGGAATCCACCGCTGCGATCCGTTGGACCAGGGCATCGTAGCCCGCCCACTCCAGGCCGAAGGCCAGGGCCGCGCCTACCATACCCAGGGTGAAGCCCTCCACCATGAAGGGCAGCCGGATAAAGCCGTTGGTGGCGCCCACCATTTTCATAATGGCGATCTCGTCACGCCGGTCATACATGGCCAGCTTGACGGTGTTGGAGATGATCAGCAGGGACACCACCAGCAGCACCGCGATGACCGCGGCGGACACCATGTGCAGCACGTCCTGAATGGTGGAGAAGCCCTCGGCCAGCTCGTAGGCCGCGTCGGTCTTGACCACGCCGGGAATCTGGCGCAGCTGCTCGTCGGTCTGCTCCATTTTGGTGTTGTCCTCCAGAACCACCACATAGCGGTGGCGCAGGTCCTCGGCCCGGACGCCGCTGAAGGCGGGGTCGTCGTCGTGGTCGGCAACGAAGTCCTCCAGGGCCTCCTCCCGGGAGACGAAGGTGGACTGGAGCACATTGTCCAGCAGGTTGATCTTCGTGCCGATGCTCCGGGCCTCGGCGTCGGACAGGCTGCTGTCGATGAGCACCAGAATCTCACTGGTCCGGTTCAGTTCCTGGACCATGATATCCAGGTTATAGGCCAGGGCGGAAAAGCTGCCCACGATGAGCAGACAGGCCACCGTTACGCACACAGCGGCAAAGGACATAAACCCGTGAAGGAAGATGCCCCGGAAGCCCTCCTTCAGCAGGTAGCCAATATTATTCAGCCTCATCGGTGTTCTCCTCCTCATCCTCGGTTCCGTCGCTTACGATCTGGCCTTCATCAATGGCGATGACCCGCTTCTGGAACAGCTCCACCAGGTCCTGGGCGTGGGTGACCACCAGGACCGTGGTGCCTAGGTTGTTGATTTCCTGGAGCAGGGCCATGATCTCGTAGGACCGCTCCGGGTCTAGGTTACCGGTGGGCTCGTCGGCAATGATGGTGGACGGATTGTTCACCAGAGCCCGGGCGATGGCCAGTCTCTGCTGCTCGCCGCCGGACATCTCATGGGGGTGACGGGAGAGCTTGTTCTCCAGGCCCACCAGCTCCAGCACATAGGGGACCCGGTCCCGGATCTCCTTCTCCCTGGCGCCCACCACCCGCATGGCGAAGGCCACGTTCTCATAGACGGTCATCTTGTCGATCAGGCGGAAGTCCTGGAACACAACGCCGACGGTGCGGCGCAGATAGGGGATCTCGCGCTTGCGGATCCGCTCCAGGGAGTAGCCGTTGACGTGGATGGTACCGGAGCTGGGCTTCAGCTCGCCGGTGATGAGCTTGATGATGGTGGACTTGCCGGAGCCGGAAGGTCCCACCAGGAAGCAGAACTCCCCGTCCTCGATCTGCATGGAGACGCCGTTTAACGCATTGTTCCCTTGTTCATAGGATTTGACAACATTGTTAAATTGTATCATACAAATTATCTCCTGTATGGAATCGGGCAGGACCGGGTATCCCGGTCGGGCCAAAGTGTAACCAAATTGTAACACATTCTCTCCCAATTGTCAATGACATTCCACATTATATCCGGGAATAGCCGAGAAAAAAAGAAAGAATCCGGAACTTTTTATGAAATAAAGTTGAATTTCCCCCGGCTGCTTTGTAAATATTTCAGGCGCCGGCGTTCCGGAAACGTCGGAGTTTACAGAACATCCCCTGTTCTGTAAACCTGCGCAGACGAAACGAGACTGCCTGAGGCAGTCCCGTGAGGTAGAATACGCAGGTAGAGAACGGGTCAGCGGGTCTCCCGAGAGGCCAGATACTTGCGGACCATCAAAGCCACCTTGAAGACGATGGCGTGGTCAAACTGGCGCAGGTCCAATCCGGTGAGCTTTTTGATCTTCTCCAGCCGGTACACCAGGGTGTTGCGGTGGACGAAGAGCTTCCGGGAGGTCTCGGAGACATTCAGGTTGTTCTCGAAGAACTTGTTGATGGTGAACAGGGTCTCCTGGTCCAGGGAGTCAATGGAGTTGCGCTTGAACACTTCACTGAGGAAAATCTCGCACAGAGTGGTGGGCAGCTGATAGATCAGGCGGCCGATGCCCAGGTTCTCATAGTTGATGATGCTCTTCTCCGTGTCGAAGACCTTGCCCACATCGATGGCGGTCTGAGCCTCCTTATAGGAGTCGGCCAACTCCCGCAGCCGTTCCGCCACGGTGCCGATGCCGATGACGGTCTTGATCCGCAGCTCGTTCTTCAGGGTGTCCTCCATGGTCTGGGCCAGCTTCTCCAGCTCCTCGCCGGTGGTGTTGGCCGGGATCTGCTTGACCACGGCAATGTCCGTCTCGTTGATGGACAGGACAAAGTCCTGGAGCTTGTCCGGGAACATGCCGGCCAGCACATCCACCGTGGTCACGTCCCCATGGCCCACCTGGCGGACCAGGAACACGGCCCGAGGCGCGTCGGTGGGGAAGTGCAGTTCCTTGGCACGGATGTAGATATCACCGGGAAGGATGTTGTCCATGATGATATTCTTTACAAAGGTACCCCGGTCGTGCTTCTCCTCGTAAAAATTCTTCGCGTCATTGAGGGCAATGTATGCCATCTGGCAGTAGTTGCGGGCCAGCTCGTCATCGCCGGTGCAGAACACCGCGTACTCCAGGCAGTTGGAGTTGCCCACGATGCCCCGGAAGGTCTTCTGAGAAAAGGTGACAATGGGTTCCTGAGAATTTCCTACTTTCAGGGCGGCATCTGCCCAACGCTCGCCCAGAACAGACATATCGGTACTGGAAACCACACACCCTTCCGCGTCGATCACGCCGAATCCGCGGTCAGAAATATCCTTCAACTGAACGATTACGCTTTGAAAAACACTGTTGGACATGGTTCTGTCACTCCTTAGTATCTTGCATAAATGCGCATTCCACAAAATTGCATTCTTATTATACACAGGTTTTGCGCACTTTGCAAGTGCATTTTGACAGAATATTGCAAAATCTATCGGTTTTTTTAGGTATTATTCCAAGTTCCAAGGCGCTTCCAATCCCTCCGCGGCGGATTCTTCCAGCAAATTGACCGTAGCGGCGGGACCGCCCCCGGCGGCCTCCTGTTCCAGGGTCCGGATCTGCTCCTGGGTCAGCTCCCGGACGGCGCCCCGCTCCAGTCCCTCCAGCTCCAGGGAGCCCTCCCGGGTCCGCTCCAGGTAGGTCACGGTCATCCCACGAGCGGCCATCATCCGGCGGACCTGGTGGTACTTCCCCTCCCAGACGGTAATCCGGCTCTCCCCCTCCCCCAGAGGTTCCAGAACCGCCGGACGGCACACCGTCCCGTCTCCCAGGGTCAGTCCCCGGGCGAAGGCCTGGATGTCCGCCTCCCCGGCGGCGCCCTCATGGCGGGCGTAGTAGACCTTGGGTACCTGATTTTTCGGAGAGATGATCCGGTGGAGCAGGTCCCCGTCGTTGGTCAGCAAGAGCAGGCCTTCGGTCTGCTTATCCAGCCGCCCCACGGGCTTCAGCTGAAGATGCTTCATATGGGGCGGCAGCAGGTCCATCACCGTGGGCTGGGCAGGGTCCTCCGTAGCCGTAACATAGCCCGCGGCCTTGTTCATCATGACCACCGTCCGGCGTCTGCCCCCCAGGACTTCGCCGTCCAGGGTGACGCGCCCGCGGTCCGGGTCCACCTTCCGCCCTCCGTCCTTCTCCACCGCGCCGTCCACCATTACCCGTCCGGCCTTCAAAATGGCCCTGACCGTGCTGCGGGAGCCCGCGCCGCTGTCACACAGGAATTTGTCCAATCGAATCATGGTTCCTCCGTTCTATCCCCGCCGCCGTGAACATAGGCTTAACCACCTAGTTTATCGGGAGGGATCCATTATGATGGTTATGACCGCGAAGGTCGATATGAAGAAGATCATGCTGGCTCTGGCCGCCGCAGCCGCCCTGATCCTGTCGCTGATTCTGCTGCTGGGAGGCGGCAGCGACGCCGAACAGACCGCGGCCCCCGCCGTCTCCGGCAACGACGCCAGGGTCAAATTCCTGACCGACTTCGGATGGGATGTGACCGCCTCTCCGGCAGAGTCCGGCCAGGTCAAGATTCCCCAGGAGTCCAGCCAGGTCTTCACCCGCTACAATGCCCTGCAAAAAAGCCAGGGATATGATCTGAGCCAGTTCGCCGGGAAGAAAGTCATGCGCTACGTCTACAAGATCAACAACTACCCCGGCGCCACAGAGCCGGTCTACGCCACCTTGCTCATCTATAAGGACCAGGTCATCGGCGGCGACGTCACCGACACCTCCGCCGGCGGGAAGATCCAGGGCTTCCAGATGCCCAAGGGCAGCGCCTCCGGCGAGAGCACCGCGGTCCCCAGCGAAACCGCCGCCCTGCCCCAGGCCACCCAGTGACCCCAGGGGCCGTCCCCAACCCTTCACGGAGGGCATCCGCCGCCCTTTGATTCATTCTAACACAGCATCCCGGTCTTGACAAGCAGGCCCCGCCGTGCTACAGTGTAAACAACTGAACAGTATCTTCAGGGCGGGGCGAAATTCCCCACCGGCGGTAAAGTCCGCGACCGCGCAAGCGTTGAATCGGTGAAACTCCGATACCGACAGTATAGTCTGGATGGAAGAAGATACGCAAGGGATCTGTATACTTGCGTTTATTTTCGCGCCCTGGGTCTATACCCCGGGCGTATTTTTTTCATGAGGTGACAGAAATATGACGACTCTTTGGCAGCAGACCCTGGACAATCTGACCTTCGTGCTGTGCAGCGCGGCCGTTGCCGTGGCCCTGGCCCTGGCCGCCCGGCTGGCAGAACGGCTCCTGCCCCCCAAACGGCCCGCCACCCCCGCCCGCCGGGTCAGCATTATCGGCATCTGCTCGGCTCTGGCCGCGGTGCTGCACATGCTGGACTTCCCCCTGCCCTTCCTGGCTCCGGAATTTTACAAGCTGGACTTCTCCGAGGTGCCGGTGCTCATGTGCGGCTTCTACTTAGGCCCCAGCTCCGCTGTCAGCTGCGAACTGGTGAAGATCGTGCTGAAGCTGCTCCTGAAGGGTACTTCCACCGCTTACGTGGGGGATTTCGCAAACTTTGTGGTGGGCTGTTCCCTGGTCCTTCCCGCCACCATCTGGTACCACGCCCACAAGAGCAAGCACAGCGCCGTCATCGGCCTGGTCCTGGGCACCGTGACCATGACGGTCTTGGGCAGCGCCTTCAACGCCGTGTACCTGCTGCCGAAGTTCTCGGAGCTCTACGGCCTGCCCCTGGACTCCATCATCGCCATGGGTACCGCCATCTGGGGCGGCGTTCAGGACGTGACCACCTTCGTGATCCTGTGCGTGGCGCCTCTGAACCTGGTCAAGGGCGCCCTGGTCTCCGTTATAACCATGCTCCTTTACAAGCGGGTGGCAAGGCCCCTGTTCGGCATGCACCGCTGATCCCCCGGCCGCGGCCAGATCTGGCCGCGGCGGACTTTTTTGTCCGGGCCTCTTTACTTCAGCGCGCTAAAGAAGTATAATGATACCACTTTCTTGTATAGATCTGGAGGGATGCCCATGCGTATCGTTATCAAAATCGGAACTTCCACCCTGGCCCATCCCACGGGCCTGCTCAACGTGCGCCGGGTGGAGGCCCTGTGCAAGGTCATGAGCGACATCAAGAACGCGGGCCACGAGGTGATCCTGGTGTCCTCCGGCGCCATCGGCATGGGCGTAGGCAAGCTGGGCCTGCGCCAACGGCCCTCGGACATCCCCTCCAAGCAGGCGGCCGCCGCCGTAGGCCAGTGCGAACTCATGTACACCTATGACAAGCTGTTCAGCGAATACCACCACACCGTGGCCCAGCTGCTGATCACCGGCGACGACACCGACGATCCCGTCCGCCACCGCAACTTCACCAACACCTTGAACCGGCTCATGGAGCTGGGGGCGCTGCCCATCATCAACGAGAACGACACCGTGGCCACCGAGGAGCTGGGCATCGGAGACAACGACACCCTGGCCGCCATTGTGGCCAAGAGCGTCCACGCGGAGCTGCTGATCCTGCTGTCCGACATCGACGGGCTCTACACCGCCGACCCCCACACCGATCCCACCGCCAAGCTCCTGCGCCGGGTCACCGCCATCGACGACCACATCCGCTGCCTGGCCGGAGTCAGCCAAACTGGTCAGGGTACCGGCGGCATGGTGACCAAGCTCCGGGCCGCGGAAATCTGCATGGAATGCGGCTGTCAGATGGTCATCGCCAATGGAAACAACCCCGCCAATCTCTACGGCATTCTGGAGGGCCGGGAGATCGGCACCCGATTTATTATGGAGGTATGACAATGAAAACCATGCTGGAAGCCGCCAAGGCGGCCAAGCAGGAAGTTTCCCGCTTGACGGAAAGCCAAAAGAACGCCGCCCTGGAGGCCATGGCCGACGCCCTGCTGGCGCGGACGGAAGGGATTCTGGCCGCCAATGCCCTGGACCTGGAGGCCGCCAAAGAAACCATCTCCCAGGTCATGCTGGACCGGCTGCGCCTGACCCCGGAGCGGATCGCCGGTATGGCTGAGGGCATGCGCCAGGTGGCGAAGCTGCCGGACCCGGTGGGCAAAGTCCTTTCCGAGCATACCCGCGCCGACGGCCTGAAGATCCAAAAGGTCTCCGTCCCCATGGGCGTGGTGGCCATCATCTACGAGAGCCGCCCCAACGTCACCTCCGACGCCGCGGCTCTGGCCCTGAAGAGCGGAAACGTCTGTATTCTGCGCGGGGGAAAGGAAGCCTTCCGCAGCGCAAGCGCCATTGTGTCCGCTCTACGGGAAGGTCTGAAGTTCCGTGGGATCACCGAAAACGCGGTGAATCTGGTCCAAGACACCTCCCGGGCCAGCGCCACGGCCCTGATGACCGCCAACGGCTATGTGGACCTGCTGATCCCCCGGGGCGGCGCGGGCCTGATTAACGCCTGCGTCCGAACCGCCACCGTCCCCTGCATCGCCACAGGCACCGGCATCTGCCATGTGTATGTGGAAAAGACCGCCGATCCGGACATGGCCCTGCGCATCATCGAAAACGCCAAGACCAGCCGCCCCAGCGTCTGCAACGCCGAGGAGGTGCTCCTGGTGGACAAGGCTATTGCGCCCCAGTTCCTGCCCAAGCTGCGTCAGCGTCTGGTGACGGACCGGACCACGCCTGTGGAGCTGCGGCTGGATGAAACCGCCGCCTCCATCATTCCCGGGACCCCCGCGGGGGAAGCGGACTTCGACACGGAGTTCTTAGACTACATTCTGGCCGTCAAGTGCGTTGACGGTGTTGAGGAGGCCGTGGCCCACATCGCCGCCCACTCCACCGGCCACAGCGAGGCCATCGTGACCTCCAGCCAGGAGGCCGCCCGGGCCTTCACCGCCGGGGTGGACAGCGCGGCGGTCTATGTCAACGCCTCCACCCGGTTCACCGACGGCGGCGAGTTCGGTCTGGGCTGTGAAATGGGCATCTCCACCCAAAAGCTCCACGCCCGCGGCCCCATGGGCCTGCAGGAGCTGACCACCTACAAGTATCTCATCTTCGGCAACGGACACATCCGGTAAGGAGGCGCTTATGGTATACGGATTCATCGGCTGCGGGAACATGGGCGGCGCCATCGCCCGGGCTCTGCGAAAAAACACGGACCGGATTCTGGTAACGGACCGGTCCGGGAAAGCCAAGGCTCTGGCCCGGGAGCTGGGAGTGACCTACGCCGACAACCAGACCGCAGCCGAAACCTGCAGCGCCATCTTCCTGGGGGTCAAACCCCACATGATGCGGGACATGCTCCTGCCCCTTCAGCCCATTCTGGCCCGGCGCGGGCCCACCCTCATCACCATGGCCGCCGGGCTGACCATGGCTCAGATCCGTTCCTTTGCCGGATGCGACCTCCCGGTGATCCGAATCATGCCCAACACCCCCACCGCCGTGGGCCGGGGGCTGATCCCCTACTGCCGCAATGACCTGGTGGACCCGGCATTCCTGGAGCAGTGGTTGGCGGACATGTCCGCCTGCGGCGTTCTGGACCCTCTGGAGGAGAACCTGATGGACGCGGCCAGCGCCCTGTCCGGCTGCGGCCCCGCCTACATGTACCTGTTTCTGGAGGCTCTGGCCGACGGCGCCGTGGCCTGCGGATTGCCCCGGGCCAAGGCCGTGACCTACGCCGCCGCCACCATGGCCGGGGCAGCGGAAATGGTCATGTCCACCGGGCAGCACCCCGGCGCCCTGAAGGACGCGGTCTGCTCCCCCGGAGGCAGCACCATCCAGGGCGTCCGGGTCCTGGAGGAGCACGGCCTGCGGGCCGCGGCCATAGACTGCGTCATCGCGGCCTTCGAAAAGAGCAAAGCCCTGGGAAAATAACCGGAAAGCAAAGCGCCCCCTCAGCCGGAAAGCATCACCGGCTGAGGGGGACTTTTTATCGCAGCACGCCGCTGTTGTTCAGGATCAGGCTGCTGTAGATCATGAGCACATCCTGGCCTGTATAGGGTACATAGTCCGCCAGCAGATCGCTGGAGATATACCGCAGATCGATGAGCGTCACCTTGGCATAGTCGGAAACCAGCAGCGGGGCCAGAGAACTGCCGAAGGAATCCCGGAAGATCAGCAGCTCCCGGTCCGTATGGGCCTGGGGATTCTCGATGGTCAGCAGGCCTCTGGCTCCGGAGAGGTACACGTCATACAGGTCCCGGCTGGTGAGCTTGGTCATGTCGTAGACCGCCCCGGTTTTCCCGGTCTCGTAGTCGTAGACGGCGCACTGTTCCAGCAGGGAGCTCTCCATCAGGACCAGGGAATCCGGCTCCATGGGCAGAGCCGCCTGGCCGTAGTAGACCCCGTAGAAGGGCCGCTCCAGAACGGTCTGGGTGTAGTCTTCCAGCTCCGGCGCCCGAACCTCCAGGGCCGCGCAAATCCTCTGAGCCGCGGGAATCAGCCGCTCCTGCCGCCAGTGGGTGTCCGTGCGGTAGTAGTCTTCGATGGTCAGCACCTCCATCAGGTCGATGTGGTCAGCCCAGGGCATTCCCGCCTGAACCCGCTCGAACAGCTCATCATAGTCCATGGCCAGCTGGCCGGCCCGCTGGGCCAGGTAGTAGTTCTTGTCCGGCACCACGGCCATGAAGACCTGGGCATCGGCCAGATAGGTGTCCTTCAAATGGTTGAACCGCTCCAGGGCGTGGTCCACCGAGGCCTTGTTCAGGGGATACTCCTGATCGGCGGCATAGCCGTCAAACAGATAAATGCCGTTGTTGTCCTTTTGTCCCAGGACATACAGGTGGAACAGGGATTTGATCCGCCGGAACCCGTCCCGGAAGGGGAACTGGTCCAGGCTGTAGCTTTCAAAATCCTCCATGAAGCCGCCGTCCAGCACCGACTCCAGACTCACTTCCGGGAACTGGGCCAGGGGGCGGCGCTCCGATTGGGAGATCTCCTGTTCCGGCCACAGCCAGGCCGCGGCGGTCAGCCCCGCCCACAGCAGGAGCAGGGGAAGCAGATACATCTGTCTTTTCATTTCCATCCCTCCTCAGAACCGGAAATACAGGAAGGGGCTGAAGGAGCCGTCCACCAGGTAGGCGGTGCATACCAGCAGCAGACCCATCATCATGGCCAGCTCCAAAAAGCCGCCCGCCCGGGTCTGCCGCAGGCGAATCCCTGCCTGCCGGACCACCGGGGTGCAGCCCAGGATTCCCAGGACAAACAGCAGTCCGTAGCTTCGCAGACAGTAGCCCGTCTGGGCGGTCATCAGAGGCAGCCCTCCCAGGCCGAACATGGCGGCGTAGTCCGCTCCCACCTGCGTCAGGCTCTCGCCGTTGAACAGGACGAAGCTCAGAATCACCACCAGCAGAGCCGCGGCGTGCCGCAGCCAGGCGGGCAGCCGGTCCAGCCCCGGCACAGCCTTCTCCGCCAGAAGCAGCAGAGCAAACAGCAGTCCCCAGAGCACAAAGTTCCAGGCCGCCCCGTGCCACAGGCCCGTGAGCATCCACACCACCAGAATGTTGAACACCCACCGGCCCCGGCTGACCCGGTTGCCGCCCAGGGGAATATAGACATAGTCCCGGAACCAGGTGCCAAGGCTCATGTGCCAGCGGCGCCAGAACTCCGTGACGCTTTTGGACAGATAGGGGTAGTCAAAATTCTCAACAAAGTGGAAGCCCAGAATCCGGCCCAGGCCGATGCCCATGTCCGAATAGCCGGAGAAGTCAAAATAGATGTTCAGGGTAAAGCTGACGGCGTACATCCAGGCGAAGACCACGGAAGGCTCCTGGCTGTCCCGGAAGGTCTGGGCCAGCAGGGCAAACTGGTCCGCCAGCAGCACCTTCTTCCCCAGTCCCACCAGGAAGCGGCGCAGGCCCGCGGCGGCTTCCTCCCAGCTGTGGGTCCGGCGCTCCAGCTCCCGGGCCACATCCACATAGCGGACAATGGGACCGGCGATGAGCTGGGGGAACAGCGCCACGTAAGCCCCGAACCGGACCAGGCTCCTCTGGGCCGGAACCTTCCGCCGGTACACGTCCACCGTATAGCTGATGCACTGGAAGGTGTAGAAGCTGATGCCCACGGGCAGGGCCAGCTTGGTCAGAGGCAGGCCCAATCCGGTCAGCGCGTTGACACTCTCCAGAAAGAAGTCCGCGTATTTAAAAAGGCCCAGCAGCCCTAAGCTCACCGCCAGGGATAACCCGAGCCAGAACTTTCGCCAGCCGTTCTTCTCCGCCGCCGCAATGGCCAGGCCGCACAGGTAAAACAGCAAAATGGTGGCCGCCATCATGGCAAGCAGCTTCGGCTCGCCCCAGCCGTAGAAGATCAGGCTTGCAATCAGCAGCGCCAGATTCTTCCCCCGCTCCGGCGCCAGAAAGTAGAGCAGCAGGGTTCCGGGCAGGAAATAATATAAAAAAGGAATACTGGAAAATACCATGGTCCGTCCTCAAGCGCCGGGCATGGCCCGGGTGAAAAAATGGCAGCGGCACAGGCCGCTGCCAAACATTTCCCTCAATCAAATCTGGAAGTCCACGCTTCCGCCGGCCACCTTGGCAAAGGCGTCCACATAGGACTGGGCCGTCACGTCCAGGGTGGAGCTGACCATAATCAGCATAACCACGTCGCCGAAGCCCGTCACCTTCAGATCGTCGGCCTCCACGCAGATCCACTTGCGCGGATCGATGCCATCCTTCATAGACTGGGCAACGGTCTGGGGATCGGCCTCGGGGGCCACCCGGACCATGACCATGGAGAAGGCAATGGAGCCCATCATGGGTTCAAAGGCAGCGGCCTCGGTGATGCTCTCGGCGCTGTCCAGACCGGTGTAGTTCTTAAGCATATACAAGCCGTTTTCGCTGGTGTCGGTCAGGTCCAGGTTGGTGATGCCGCCGGTGAACTCCACAGGCTGCTCGGTAACCACCTGGTTGAGCAGATCTTCCAAGGTCCCCTCCAGACTGCCGGCAGGGGCCGTGGTGGTCTCCTGGGCGGTCTGGCCGCCGCAGCCGGCCAGCAGGGCCAGCAGCATGGATACCGTCAGAACGGCAGAAATCAGCTTTTTCATTACAGGTTCCTCCAAAATAATAGGTCAAAATAGAAATGGTCCATGTTTGTTTTACGGCTTTTCGGTCCGCTTCCTTGCCAGTAAGGTATGCCCAAACCAGATCAAAATCATACCGGTCAGGACGCCGCAGCTGTCGATGGCCACGTCCCGCAGGCTGCTGCACCGCTCCGGAACGAATCGCTGAATGGTCTCGTCCACACAGGCCGCGCCCACGCCAAAGGCCAGGGGCCGCAGCTTGCTCTTGCCCAGCATGCCGCCCCGCCAGGTCAGGCACATTCCCAGGGCCGTAAACTCCAGGAAGTGGGCCGCCTTGCGCAGCAGTCCGCCCTCGGGGTCCGAGGCGCCGCCGTCAGGCAGGAACTGGTCCAGTAGTTCCTTGACCTGATCGCTGATCATGCCGGAGACCCTCCCCGGCAGCAGGGAGTTGCCCCAGATAAAGACCAGATTGCAGATCAGCAGCGTGGTACACAGCCGCATGCTCTTGTCCGTACGGATCATGCCATAACCCCCAGATGCTCCAGCAGAATCTTCAAGCCCAGCAGGATCAGAATCACGCCCCCCGCCATTTGGGCCTTCTTCTCGAACCGGCTGCCGAAGACATTGCCGATCTTCACGCCCAGGGCGGAGGTGCAGAAGGTGAACAGACCGATCAGGGCCACAGCCAGGAAGATGTTCACCTGGCCGGCCATGGCCAGGGAGATGCCCACTGCCAGGGCGTCGATGGACGTGGCCACCGCCATGAGGAACATGGTCCTGACGGACAGATCCGCGTCACAGCTTTCACAGCCGCCCTCGTCCTTCTCGAAGGCCTCCTTGAGCATGTTCACGCCGATGATGGCCAGCAGGGCAAAGGCCACCCAGTGGTCCACCGCCTCAATGGCCTCGGCAAAAAGGGTACCCAGGAAGAATCCGATCAGGGGCATCAGGGCCTGAAACCCGCCGAACCAGGCGCCGCAGACGCATCCGGCCTTCAGCGCTGCCTTCTTCATGGCCAGGCCCTTGCAGACCGACACCGCGAAGGCGTCCATGCTCACCCCAAGGGCCAGCAGAAGCAGCTCTCCAATTGCCATAAAAAACCTCCGTGCAGATCAGGCCGGCACAGAAGCGATGAAGAGGCCATGCCGGCAGACTCAAGTCTCGTCATTTCAGGCTGAACCAGGGAAAACTCCCAGTATGTTGACCCAGCCCCGCGTTGCGCGCCGACTACTCCCTCTTCAGGGTGGATTATAACAAAATGCCCCCCATAAGTCAAGACGAATCGGGGGACAGACATGGTTTTTTTACATTTTTGCCAGGGAAGCTCTGATGAAATTGGCAAGAGCTGGCAGTGAGAGCTTTTGACACAGCCAAAAGTTCAAAAAGCGGAGGAATACTGTATGTATTTCCCACTTTTTGAACTGCATAGATGGGGCAAAAGATCTGCTGCTCAGCCGCAGACAATTTCATCAGAGATTCCCCAGATATTGTATCCACTCGGTCACCAGCACCGCCGCGCTGCTGCTCAGAGCTACCACGATCAGGCTCTTGCCGCGGCAGGCCAGGAAAACGGCCACGACCAGAGCCGCCGCCCCGCTGACCAGGGAGGCGGTGCTGCTGAGAATCGCCGGGAAGGTCATGGCCGTCAGGCAGCAGTAGGGTACGTAGTGCAGGAACGAGCGCAGGAAGGCGCTTCCGATGGGCTTGCGGAAAATGGTCAGAGGCAGGGCCCGAATCAGATACGTCGTCACGGCCATGGCCGCGATATAGGCATAGATGCTCATACTTCCGCCTCCTCTTCCTCCCGGACCGGGAACAGCCAGGCGCACAGCCCCGCCGCCGCCACGGTACAGACCACAATGGACAGTCCCTCAGACAATTCTTTCAGCACCGGCGCCCAGGTGAACAGGCAGCTCAAGCCCATAGCCAGAGCCGCCGCAGCCAGGATATTCCGCTCCCTCCGGGCCGGCGGGACCACCACGGCGATGAACATGCCGTAGAGCATGACCCCCAGAGCCCGGCGGATGGACACGGGCAGAGCCGACCCCGCCAGGCCGCCGCAGAGGGTCCCCGCCGTCCAGCCCAGAATGGGCAGGACTCCAAGGCCCAGCATGTAGGGTACGGTCAGAGGCTCCTTCCGGGCCATAGCCAGCGCGAAGATCTCGTCGGTGTTGATAAAGGCCACCAACAGCCGGGGCAGGACCCCGATCTTCTCCCCCATCCGCTGGCTCAGGGCCAGACTCATGAGGGCATAGCGGCTGTTAATCACCAGCTGGGTCAGCACCATCTCCCACAGGGAGGCCGACGCCACAATCAGCGTCAGTCCCGCGAACTGGCCCGCGCTGGTCAGATTGGTCACGGAGATCAGCGACGCCATCCACGCCGTCAGCCCCTGGGCCACGGCCATGGCGCCGAAGCCGAAGCTGACGGAAAAATATCCCACACCCACCGGGGCGCCGCCGCGCAGGCCGGCTTTGAATTCTTTCCAACCCATAATCGTTCCACTCGTCTTATATTTAGTATGGTATTACGGCTCCTGGACGCCTTGGTACTCCATCAGCTCCAGGACCTGCTGGCCCCGGGCCGTCAGAGCCGCGCTGCCCCGGACGGGCAGGGCCAGATACCCCGGCTCCCGGCACCCGGCCAGGGGCAGGTCATAGTCCAAGGAGATCAGCCCCTTCTTCTCCAGACACTGTAAGACCAGAGGCAGGTCCTCCCCCTCCGGATAGGCCGGCGCCGGGTCCGCCGCGGTACGGGCCACCGGCAGAAAGGCAACCTGGCCTAAGGTCCGCAGATATTCCATTTCCTTCCCTGTCAGCTCCAGAGCCCGTCCGCAGCCGGAACAGGCGGAGCAGTTTCCACTGCAATGTCCCATACGCTTCCTCCTTGGAATTGCTTTTCCCCGTAAAATAGGATATACTGGATATTGGATACCCATACAAAGGACAAAGGAGAAACAGCACATGACAGAAATGACCGTAACAAAAGCCAACTTTGACAGCCTGGTGCGCCGGAGCGAAAAGCGCGTTCTGCTGGACTTCTGGGCGCCCTGGTGCGGCCCCTGCCGGATGGTAGCCCCCATTGTGGCCCAGATCGCCGAAGAACGGGAAGACGTTCTGGTTGGCAAGGTCAATGTAGACGAGGAGCCGGAGCTTGCCGCCGCCTTCGGCATTGTCAGCATCCCCACCCTGGTGGTCATGGAGGACGGCCAGGCAGTTGCCAAGGCCGTGGGCTATCGTCCCAAAGCGGACATCGAAGCCCTGCTGGACAAGTAAATTTCTCCCCGGCGGAAAAATCGTGCGGCGCGCCTGTGCGCCGCACTTTTTTCTGTGCTACAGCTTCCCTTCCACATGCCGCTTGATGGCCCGAATGGACTCGTCGCTGATGACGTGCTCTATCTTGCAGGCGTCCGCGGCAGCCGTCTCCTGACTGACTCCCAGAGCCGCCAGCACCCGGGTCAGCAGGGTGTGCCGCTCATAGATGGACTCCGCCAGCTCCCGCCCCCGGTCCGTCATGGTGATGGTCCCGTCCTTGTCCGTGGTGATGTAGCCCTCGGCGCGAAGAATCCCCATGGCCCGGGAGACGCTGGGTTTGGAGTAGCCCAGGTATTCGCTGACATCGATGGAACGGACCGATCCCTTTTCCTGGGTCAGCACCAGAATCGCTTCCAGATACATTTCTCCGGATTCATGGACGCTCATGCCCGGTCTCCCCTTTCTGGTCATTTCCGATCACGCTTATCGCGGAAAACGCAGGCATCCGCTTCTTCCATCGCGGCTTTCGGAAACACTTTGCCGCCACATGTCGATAAGCATGTTTATTGATATAGAATACCATACTTTTCCCGCAAATGCAAGCCGCCCGTCACAGTTCGTCCCGGCTCCGTATGTGTCAAGTAATAATTGGCAAGAATCCTTTTCACGAAACCAAGTGAAAAATCTGACTGCATCCGGTAGCAC